>NZ_JAZGQL010000026.1:0-170285 GCF_036421995.1 Plantactinospora veratri | reverse complement strand
CGTGTTCCTGTTCCAGTAGCGCGACGTACTCCGTGATGGCGCTGGCGGGGATGCGCCGGTCGGTGCCCTGCCGGACGTAGCGGAGTCGGCCGGCGCGCATCTGCTCGTAGATGACGGTTCGGCTCATGCTGAGCAGCGACATGGCTTCGGAGACGCGATAGAGCGCCTTGACGTGCATCGTGAGCGCCTTTCCGCTGGGATGGTGGTCTGCGGAGGGTTCGGGGTGCGACACGGCACAGGGCGTTTGGGAGGGGGTCTGAGAGGCCCGTAGCGGCAAGATCCCGGGTCGGTCGGTGTCCATGGATAGACCAAGTGCTCTCAGGGCTTCTGAGCGGGTCGGTTCGGTGGCCGGTCGGGTATTCACGCCGGGCGTCCGGTGACGCGTGGCCGGGGGGTATGCGTACCATGCGTACCAAGCTCGTTTTGGCTGCTCAGGGCTGGTACGGATTGGTTGGCTGGTACGGATTGATGCGTACCAGGGGCGTGATCACGTCGGGTTCTCGGTACGCTTTGATCCGTACCAGGCAGGGAATCCGTACCAGGGATGACCTGGGAAAACGAGCTTGGTACGGATGGGACGGATACCCCGGGGGTAGGTGTCGGGCAGTACCGGTTCCACGCGTCGGTGAAGGCGTCGCGGGTGTAGCCCTTGGCCTGCCCGACGGGGAACCGGAGCGTGGTCGACGTGATGCCGAACTCGCGGAGCATGTCGCCGAGCCGCTTGCCGGTCAGGCCGGATGGTCCGCTGTCGGCCCAGGGCGCTTCCGGGTCGCCGTTGAGCACGGTCAGCAACTCGTTGGTCGGGGCGGCCGGCGGTTCGCCGAGCACGGTGAACGCGGTGCGGATGTCGGCCAGGAGCCGGACGCGGTTGGAGACGTTCCCGGCTTCGTCGGATTCCGCGGTGAGGGTGGTAACCGCGAGGCGGGCGCGTTGCGGCCACGTCCCGGTGGCCAGGTCGGCAACGGCTACGAGGGGTTCCCAGGTGTCGGCGGCGCGGTCTTCGACCGGCATGGCCGGTTCGGCGGCTTCCAGGTCGGCCAGGTTGGCGCCGAGCCATTCGGTCAGCCGCTTGGCGAGTCGACGTAGCGCGGGACTGTCGCGACGGTGCCGGTACGGCGCGACCGTCTCACCTGGCGCCCGGCGACGCATCCGGACGACTACGGCGCGGTCTTCGATGGTGTCGGGCATGGCGCCGATGCCGGCGAGTGCGGCCATGGCGAAGGTGGGGATCTTCTCCAGGCTGTGCGTGTTGTTGTCCCACCGGATCGCGGGCCGGTTGCGCTGGTGTCCCGCGTTTAGGAGTCCGCGTAGGTCCTCGTTCGCTTCGGCGTTCTTCCCGCCAAAGATCGTGTCCGCCTCATCGACCAGCAGGGTCGGCGGGTGGTCGGTGCCGATGGCGCGGTAGACGGCGGCCGGACTGGCGTTGACGGTGATCAGTGGGTTGTGGCAGGTGCCTTCCACGATGTCGAGCAGTCGGCTCTTGCCGCACCGCTTCTCCGGCGCCCGGATCACCAGCCGGGGTGCGTGCGCCCATGCCGTCTGTGCGTGCGTTGCGGCAACCCACAACACCACGGCGTCAACCGCTTCCGCCGACGGGAGGATGACGTACCGGGTCAGGCAGGCGTGTAGGTCGTCCAGGATCGCCGCACCGTCGATGGGGCGGCCGGTGGGAATTGTGGGCTGGTTCATGGCTTCACCTGCCGGTCTGGTGGTGGTCAAGGACGATGCGGCCGATGTGCTCGGCGACGGCGGGGACGACGGCGTTTCCGAGGGCGGTAACTCGGTCCACCCGGCCGGGAAGCCCATCAACCACTCGACCCACTCCGGGTTCAGCGGGCCACCGGCCCGTTCGGACAGCGGTCGACCGGGCCGGTTCCATCCAGCGCCGCGCGGGCCGTCCCTGGCCGTTGGCGTGGGCCAGGACGAACAGGCGGGGTCGTGGGTGTGGGGCGCCCATCTCGCAAGCTCGGACAATGCCGGTATGGGTGGCGTATCCGAGTCGTTGCAGGTCTCGTAGGACGTACCGGAGTCCTCGGGTGCGGTGACCGAGGACGTTCTCTCCGATGACGTACCGGGGTTGCAGGTCAGCGATGACCTCGGCCATGTGCGGCCACAACCATCGGGGGTCGTCGGTGGCGAGCCGGGGGCCAGCGACTGAGTCGGGTTGGCAGGGGTAGCCACCCGCGACGACATCGACGCGGGGCCGGGACTTGGAGCGCCACCAGGTGGTGGCGGTGCGTACGTCGTCATGGCAGGGCACCTCCGGCCAGTGCTTGTGCAGGACGGCACGGCAGAACGGGTTGATCTCGACGTGGCCGACGATCCGCATTCCGGCCCGTTGCAGACCGAGGGACAGGCCACCGATGCCGGCGAACAGCTCCAGTACGTTCAGCGGTTCGCCGGTCATGCCGCCACTCCCTCCGCGAGGAACCCGCCACGGATGGCGGCGCGGATGTCCCGGTCGGTCTGCTCGGCCTGCCGACCGGCGTCGGTCAGCGCGGCTACGGCGTCGGCCTGGTCGATGGCGCGCGCGGCGACCATCCGGGCCACGCCACGGGCGGCGCCGTAGAGCGTGGTCCGGCGGGCGCCTTCCGGGGCGCTGGTCACCGCGTGCAGGTGCGCGGCTAGAAGCCGGTCGGGATGGGAGATGCCTCCCGCCGTGCGGGTGCTGATCGGCCCGGCCGGGGCGGTCGGTGCGGGTGCCGGCGGCGCCGGTTCGCACGCGGCGACCAGCGCGGGAGGCATCTCCTCCACCTGCCGACCCGGTACCCACTGGTACGGGCGGCCGGTGCGCGGGTGCACCGACGGCGGAAGCACGACATACCCGCCGTCGGCCTTCACGTCGATGCCCGGACCGAGCCCTGCGCCGGGCTTGCCCTGGCTGCACCGCACCGGTCGTCCGGGATGCCGGTAGTACAGGTGCCGCCCACCCGACCCGGTGACCACATGCAAGGTGGGCGGTAGCAGCCCTGCGCGGATCAGGGCGGTCATGGTGTCGTCGCCACCATGGCGCGGGTCGACATCGACCACCACCAGGCCGGAAGCGGCGCCGGTCCGCACCGCGAGTTGCCCACCAGGGACAGCAGCGACGATGCCGGCCACCCGTAGCGGGTCCGTGGTCGCGGCATAGAAGCCGTGGCAGGTCAGGCAGTCACAGTCATCCGGGTCGTGTGCGCCGGTCGGGCAGTTGACGCAGTTGGCGACGGGTCGTTTCGACCGGGTAAGCATGAACACTGGCCAGCCCTGCGCGGCGTACCGCAGAGCCGGTTCAAGCAGGTCAGACACGAGTTTGCTCCCTTCATCAGGGGTGGTGCGTCCGGCGATGGCCGCCGGGGTGTGCTGCGGGCATCGGGGACCGGGCAGGAACACACGCACTCGGTCTGTGGAGTGGCAGTGCCGCCGGTCGGTGCCGATCCAGTGCCTACACCGACCGGCGCTCTCGCGGTACACGGGTCACCTCGGCCGGGCCGCCGCGATCAGCGCGCGCACCTCGGGAAGCGGCGGGTTGTACTCCATGTCGGAGCAGCGCTCACACCAACGGCGCCGGTGTGTGCTGGCCTTGATCTGGCCGGTTTCCCACGGGCGCCACCGGTGGCCACTGGTTAGGCAGACATGCCGGTCGGTGCAGTTGGAGCACCGGGCGATGCCGCCGGTGAAGGTCCATCCCTCGGCCGTGGCGTGCGTGATCGCTTCCCGGTCGCTGGTGAAGTGCGGCGTACCCTCATCGCCCCACGGGTCTTCGCAGCCGGCGGTGTCGCAGGTCAGTTCGACGCAGACGCGTTGCAGGATCATCGCGGATTCCTTCCGGAAGTCGGGCGGCCGGCGAGCGCGGCGCGGGTGACCAGCGCGCGAAGGTCGGTCAGCATGGCGTGAAGCTGTCGGCGTGCGGCCGGCTCGGCGTTGACCAGCGCGACGCGGATACGGATCTCGGCGTGGTCGCCACCGGCGTCGGTGGCGACGCGGGTGAGTACGGCTCGGCCGTGGCCGGGAAGGTCCACGACGATTTCCTCTGACCGGTGCTCGGCGAGCCCGCAGCGGTGGTCCTGGGGACACCAGTCGGGGTGAGCGTTCCGGCGGCTCATCGGGTGCCCTTGTCGTGCAGGGCGCGCAGGTAGTTCAGGACGTGGCGGCCGGGTCGGATGGTCCGGCCGGTGCCGTCGCAGCGTCGGCAGGGCCGGAAGTGTCGGCGGCCGATGAGTGAGCGTCGGTTGCCGGTGCCGTGGCAGCGCCGGCAGGGGCCGAACGGGTAGAGCCAGCACACCAGGGCGTAACCGGCAGTGACGATCACCAGAAACAGGATCAATAGAGCGGCGTGGATGGCTGTGGTGGTAGCGGTAGCGGCGAGGGTGGGCACGGGAAGCCTCCTGGGGCCGGTTTCAGGGTGTGAAGGGCTGGCCGCGCCACCCGCTACCAGGGGATATGTGTCCTGGTGGGGCTGGTAGCGGGTGACGTAGCGGCGGCGCTACCGGTAGCGGGTGGTCCGCTACCCGGTCAGGCGGACTTACGGCGCTGGATCGCGGTGTCGATGTCGGCGGTTTTGGCGCCCTTGAGCGTCTGTCCGGCATCCTTGATGTTCACGCTGCGTACATTCAGGTCCCGCAACTGGGCGGAGATCGCGGCCGGGGTGATGTCGGCGTAGTGCTCCGGCATCTGCTCGGCGAGTCGGGCGGCGAGCCGGTTCCAGGTCAGGCCGGACTCTCCCGGGTGGATCACGGTCCGCACGTCGGCCAGCACGTCACGAACCTCCCGGGCGACCGTCTCCCCGGCCGCCATGCCGGTCAGCGTCCCGGCCTGCTCGCGCAGCTTCCGCGCGGCGATGAGGATCTTCTCGGCGTCTTCCTGGTCGGCCAGGTACGTCCGCACCGTCGGCGTGGCGTCGGTGGCGCCGCGCAGGATGCCTACGCCCTTGTAGGTCGGTAGCAGCGTCGAGCTGTCGTGTCCTTCGGAGTAGGCACCGGACCCGAGTACCAGATCAGACACCTGCCACGAGCCGGTACGCAGGGAGAAGCGGACCTGGTGGTTGTCGCGGTAGGAGATGAACTGCTGGGCGACCTGGCCGGAGCCGACGCCGGACGGGCGTTGGGTGGCGTCGATGAGGATCACTCCGGCGGCCGGGGCGACCTTGACCAGGTAGACCAGCAGCGACGCGATTTCCTTCGACAGGTCGCCCAGGTCGAAGTACTCCTGGAACTCGTCCAGGATCACCATGCGGACCGGCATCCGGTACTTCGGGTCACGGGCGATTTCCCTGGTCAGCTTGCCTTCCGGGCAGATGTCGACCGGCAGCGCGGACAGCCGTTCGTACCGGTCCTGCACGTCCGCCTTCAACTCCCGCAACGCGTCGAGGAGTTGCTCTGCCGGGTCACCGTCGCGGGTGATCGCCAGCCCGAACGCGCACCGGTCGGCGACCAGTGCGAACTTGCGCCAGTCGGGCTTGCCGCCACCGTCGAAGACGGTCAGCTTCACGTACGGGTCCAGCGCGCCGTAGAGCGCGAGGGAGCGGGCGGCGAACGTCTTGCCCTGGCGGGGCTGTGCGCCGATCAGCATCGACGTCCACATGAGAGGGATCGTGACCTTGTTCCCCCGCTCATCGAGGCCGAACGGGGCAGGCTGCCAGATGTCGGTGGGCTTGCACCGCAGCAGCGGCGTCCGGCCGGCACCGACGGCCAGGGGGTCACGGTCGGCCACCCACAGGACGTGCCGCCGGTGGCTGGACGGGTCACGGCTGATGAACACCTGAGACAGCGCCACATCCAGCCCGGACGCGATCGCACCTCGGGCCTTCACCGCGTCGTCGAACGTCTTGCCGTACGGCAGGTCGATCGACACCTGAGAACCGGTACCGGACGTGTCCCGCGCCATGGACGACCCGAACGCGACCTGCTGGTGCGGCTTGTCCGGATGCCCGAGCCCGGCGGCGTAGTAGGCGCGGAGCACGATGTCGGAGTTGATCCGCCGGAACCGGCCCGCCACCGTCGCCGGGGCGATGATCGGCCGGTCCACCGGCCGCCCGACCCGGGCCAGCCCAGCAACGGCGAGCCCGACCACGGCGACCTGTGCCCACCACGGCGACAGTGCCCACAGGATCGGCCCACCGACGGCGGCGCCGACCACCTCCACCGCCAGGACGGTGCCGCGCCACGCGCGGGTGGCCTTCACCTCCCGGTGAAGCTTGTGCCACGCCTGCCAGTCCCCGGCATCGGCAGCGGCCTGCCGTAGCCCGGTCTGCTCCGACAGCCACCACCACCGCAGTTGCCGGCCGGCGAGCCGGAACGTACCGACGGTGGCCCAGAACGCGGCCTGCATCGCGTACCAGGGCGACCGGGCCGCGTGCCAGCCGACCCGGTACGCGGCCAGCCCGGCAGCATCCCGTACCGACGCGCGGAGGTTCGCCCACCCGCGCAACGCGGTCGGAATGATCGGCCGGCGACCGGACGGCCCGGCCGGCGGCACGTCGACCAGCGCGCCGCCCGGCGCCGGGGCGTCGTCGAGCGTCGCCTCAAAGTGCGTGTCGGAACCGGCCTGCTGGCGGGGTGCCCGACGGGCGCGGGCGTCGTCCAGGTCGAACACGTCCGCGCCGTTGGACAGTTCGGCCTCAGCGGCGCGCCAGTCGAAGCGGTCATCAGATGGGGAAGTCATGATGGGTGTTCCTCCATGAGGTTCGGTGACGGATCGGAGGGACCGGCGGCACGGCATCGGTTTCCAGGCCATCGGCCGTGCCGCCGGGCGGAATCAGGCTTCGTCGTCGGTGCTGTGCAGCAGGTGGGCAAGGGCGGCGCCCATGCCGAGCACGACCACGGGCAGGCAGGCAACCAGGGTGGTGATCCACCACGGCGCGGCGGTGATGCCGGCGGACTCCATCAGGTGATAGGCCACCTGGCCGAGCGCGCCGAGCAGAAGCGACCCGATCGCGGACCACTTGGCGAACCGGCGGGCGCGGGCCGGCACGTTGCCGGACAGCCACGCCCGCAGCGCGTACGCGGCGTACGCCTCCACCCCGATCGGCAGCGTGATCGCCGTGTTGAGGGAGAACGAGTCCCAGATGCCCGGCAGTGGATGGACCACCCCGAACCCGGTGAGTCCGCCGAGTCCGACCCACCCCGACCAGATGGCCACGAACGCGGGCGCGGCCAGCAGCAGCAACACCCACGGCCGAGCCGGCGCGGTAGCCCGGCGGGGCGTGGTGGTGATGTTGGACCCCGGGGCTACGGACGGGATAGGCAGCGCCGATGCCGTCGGTGCCGAAGCCTCTGCGACCGGCTCA
The DNA here is from genome assembly GCF_036421995.1 of Plantactinospora veratri. NCBI lineage: Bacteria > Bacillati > Actinomycetota > Actinomycetes > Micromonosporales > Micromonosporaceae > Plantactinospora > Plantactinospora veratri. The sequence goes on along the minus strand of NZ_JAZGQL010000026.1, from coordinate 163,021 downwards.
ACCGGCCCGGTGGTCCGGGTCGTGTCCGGGTCCGTGTCCGGGGCCGGCGGGGTGTCCGCGACCGGCTCAACCGGCGCGGGAGGCATCTCCTCCGAAGGCTTGATCGGGTCGGCGGCGGGCGGGGCGCTGTCGGTGTTCAACGCGTCCAGCAGGGCGTTGGCCTTGTCCCGACCTACCCGCAGTTCCTTCATCAGCCGGTTCCGCGACGGGATGGCGCCCGTGCGCTCGGTCAGGTCCCGCGCGGCCGGCAGCAATTCGGCGACCGGGCGGGGGTAGACGCTGTTCATCGTGGGGGTGGTCATCAGAGATGCCCTCCTTTGCTGAGGGTGTCGGCGAGCAGGTTCCGGTGAGCGGCGAACACCGTGCCGCCGTAGGTGGTGGCCAGTTCGCGGCGCAATTCGAAGTAGGTGTCAGCGAAGACCCATACGGCGCGCTTCGCGTCATCGGCACCGATCACCGGGGGAAGGTTGTGCCGGCCGTACGGTCCCAGGTCGAAGCGGGTCGGGACGGTAACCATCCACGCCTCATCGCTGGCACGCGGGTCGGGCACGTACCGGGCCGGCAGCGTCGTTACCCACGGGTCCGTGGGGTCCACGTTCAGGCCGGTTTCCTCGGCCAATTCCCGGACGGCGGCTTCGGCCGGGTCCTCGCCCGGGTCGACGTAGCCGCCGGGCAGCGCCCAACCGTGCCCGTCGGCCCGCTCGACCAGCACGATGAACCGGTGCCCGTGCTCGTCGGTGGCGACAACCAGGGCATCGGCGCAGACCTGCTCGCCCCAGTGCCCCAACTCGTTGCGCCCGTAGCGGACGCTGGTGGACTCGCACGGGTTGACTGGGCGTCCGTCGACCACCCGGAACGGGATCGCGGCAGCGGCCTGCCGGGTCGGCCAGTCGATCCGGGTCGGGTCCATCTCCGGATCGGCCCAGCTTGCACCGGCCGCGATGCCGGTCAGCACGCTGGGATGGGTGAAGGTGCGGGTCATGCTGCTACCTCCTGCGGGTAGGCACAGTCGATGCACTCACCGAGCGAGCGCGGGATGCAGTAGTCGCGGACGGCGCCGCACGTCGGGCACGTCCGGCGAGCGCGCAGCGCGGCCCGGATGGCGCGCAGCTGCGCGGGAGTCGCGGTCCGCTTCGGCTTCGCGAGATCAATCCGGTACAGGTACGCGGCACGAACGCCACCGACGCCGGCCCAGAGGATTTGAGCGGCGACCGGCTGGCCACCGGGCCGCAAGCCACGAGCGCGCAACTGACGCCGCGTGGCGTAGCCGGCGGGAGCACCCTTCCACCACCAGGTCGGAATGCCCCATCGGGCGCCCTCCGGGTCGTAGAACGCGGCACGAATCCGGCTCATGACCAGCACCTACGCGGCGAGCCGAGTCGGCACGACCGGCGAACCGATCGCGGCAGCAGCCCGCATCACCCGCTGCTCGGCACGCCGCAGGCGACGCCAGTCCAGCGGCGACGGCCCGCCGACAGCGGACAGAATCAGGATCTCGGCATCGAGCAGGTCAAGCTCAGCCGCGATCAGCGGCCACTCCTGATCGATTGCAACCAGCTCGGCGGGAGTCGGGTCTGTCTGCGAGTCGATCTCTCTCGTGCCCATCTGGGCTGACCTCCTACTAGCTCTCGTCCTCTGGCCCTCTAGAGGACTGATGGACTCAGACTAGTGCCCGTTCGACGGATGTCAAGAGCTTCAGAGGACTTAAACTTGGCAGGACTCGACCAAGGACGGGAGCGCACTACCGTGGCGACGAAGTATGACCGGATCGCAGCAGACTTGCGACGAAAGATCCAGGAGGGACAGCTAGCGCCGGGTCAGCAGTTGCCCGCAGAGACGGCGCTGAAGGAGGAGTACGGTGTCAGCCTCGTCACGATGCGCAAGGCGCTAGACATTCTTGCCGCTGAAGGGCTGATCGAGAAGCGGCACGGGTACGGCACCTTTATCCGAATTCCCCGGCAGCGCGTTAGGAGAAGCTCGGAGCGTCACCAATGGGAAAAGGATCGGGTTCTGCTTCCCCTCAATAAGCGCTACGGAACCGGATCGACCGAGCGGGATACCGGGCTTGAGATGCCCGACTTGGAGTTCTCGGCGGAGTATGCGGAGTGTGAAGCGGATCAGGATCTTGCTCATGCATTTGGGGTAGACGTGGGAACAAGACTGCTTGAGCGTACGTACCGCACTCGTCCGCGAGACGAGCCGGCCCCATTCGGACTAGGGCACTCATATCTGATCTATGATGTTGTTGCGGCCAACCCTGATTTGTTGGATGTGACAAAGGAGCCTTGGCCGGGCGGTACTCAGCATCAGTTGTTCACGATCGGCATTGAGCTAGACCGGATCGTGGAAGACGTTACGGCGCGTCCACCTTCAGCGGACGAGGCGGAGGCACTCGGCATCGATGCAGGCGTGGCGGTGCTGGTGATACGGAAGATATCGGTTGATACGGATGGGCGCGTGGTAGAGGTCGCAGACTCGGTTATGCCGGGCGACCGGACGCAACTGTCGTATGCTATCCCGCTCAAGCGTTGGTCAGCGGCAGCGCGCCGACAGGCAGAGAGGGAGGCGTGACAATGACCCAAGGTGGAACCGATCCGTCCTGGGACCCGGCCGTTCATGCAGAGATACGTGCCGCAATCAATCATGTCTTATTCACGGCGCGCGATGTGCTCATGCGATACTCGGATGAGGATTGCTTTTGGGTGCCACCCAGTGAAGTGTCTGATGCAGGGGATGCTACCGGTTTTATAAACGCTGCACGGAACCAGGTGCTTCATCGATTGCAGAGCGAGTTGGACCAAGCTACCGCAACGCTCGATTCAATTTCAACCGATGTTCGAGCATACAAGCAGCGATCGGTGGGCTTGACCGGACCCGAATCGTCGGGTGACTGAGTGAGCGGCTGAGTGGGAATCGTGGCATGGTCACGAGGCGGTGGAGGACTGGCGCGGTAGGCGCGACTTTTGCGAGCGCACCAGTCCTGCCGACCGCATTGTGCCTGAAGTCGTCCAAGTTGCCTGTGTCGTAATCGTTGTTGGTTGTTCAGCTTAGGCGCTTTAGTGTCTCAATAAAATGTGCTGCGGTAGCGACGTAATCGGCAGCCCGCGCCGGGGTCACGCCAGCTTCTTCTGTATCGTGGGCATGCATTACCTGGTTTCGTAATTCGCGCAAGCTATTCAATACTTTCACGCTGCTGTCCGAAAGTAATCCGTTCATGCGCATGGCTCGGCTCATGTGGTACATGCTGTAGCTGGTGGGCGTTATGTCGTTACTCTTTAGCGCCTTGGCTACCGCTGCCTCGACCCTTTGGCCTGCGAGCATCACAGCGGCCGTGGGGTGTGACTCGGCTAATTCAAATGCATCGGCTAGTTCTTCTAGTTTGACCTTAGGGCCTGAATCGGGTTTCGTCGCGTCTTCAGTTGCGGCCTGAGTTCGCGCTTCATCGAGAGAGTCCCATTCCACTTCTACAGGACCCAACTTCGCTCGCTTTAGCGGTCTGCGATCCGAGAGATTGGTTGCGATATCGCGTAGTGGAGTTCGGAGGAAGAAGATCACAATGAGCGCCACAATGGGCCACGCCAGAGCGCCTAAAAGGGTAGCAGTGATCTCAAAAGCCTTCACGCTGGGATCATAGCTAGGCTCTGCAACTACTTGAGATGGGCGCGGGACGCTAGTGGCGGTGCGGGTAAACGCCGCACGTCCCTTGTGGCTCTTTCGGGTGAGGTAGGCATGACTGAGTGACGAACTGAGTGACAACCGACGCAGACAGCCCCGGACGTTGGCGGACAGCGGGGGACTGGTGCAGCAGCGAAAGACAGCGTTACGGCAGGTGCTTATAGCATGATCGTTGCCTGGGGGTCAAGGGGTCGTCGGTTCGAATCCGGCCGTCCCGACAGACAGAAAGCCCTGACCAGCGGAAACGTTGGTCAGGGCTTTAACCTTTGTCTATGGAGTTTTGAACCTCCCCTCGACCCCCCCGGGTCTACGGGTGTCGGCAACCAGGTTTGTCATCCGTGTGCATCGTGGTGCTCACAGCTTCGGGCTGGCCATCGAGGTCGGTTCCGAGGGGTTCGAGGATCTCGGAGACGTCGGGGGCTTGAACGGGCTTGGCGCCACTGACGACGGACGTTGTTGGGGGAGAGCCATGTGCCGCGTCGGGAGGCGAAGGTCGCGTCGTGAGGATTGTCGGCAGCGACTAGTTTGCGGGAACAGCAGCATGCCGACCGCGAACCGGGGCAACACGACCATCCGATAGCCGGCGTCGCTCTTGGTCCAGGGTTGTCGGAAGAAGCCCTTGCCCTTGACGAAGACCAGCGTGCCGCAGATCGTCAGAGTGGGACGTTCGGCGGCGAGGTCCAGGTCCTCCCAGCGCAGGGCGAGGATCTCACCGCTATCTGCACCATGCCGATCTCGATGGACCACATCCACGCCATCCCGACGTTCAAGAAGATCTTCGAACTGCTTGCCGGGCACCTGTCGGCCGCGACCGACGTAAAGATCGTCAACGCTCGGATCTCCGGCATCTGGGGACCCGGCGGACATCTGCCCGACCCGTTCTTCGTCACCTCGACGCTCGTACACGCCGCGGCGCACCACAATCGAACCCGATCTGTCCGGATTCATGGTGCTGCCCCCGCGCCGAGGACGCCCTCGACCTTCTCTACGTCAGGGACGCCGGCCGCGCCCTCGCGCTCCTGCAGCTCACCGGCGAACTGCACCACTCGGCGTACAACGTCGCCTCCGGTCGTGCCACCAGCAAAGCCGAGGTCATCGCCGCGATCCGGTCCGTCGAGCCCGGTTTCCGGTTCGAGCTCCCCTCGGCCGGGGACCGCTCACCGGCCTGGCTCGACATCACCCGCCTGCGCGAGGACACCGGATCCGAGCCCCACTACGACACCGCCGCCGGGGTGGCCGACTACATCGCCTGGTTCCGCGCCGGGAACCTGCGATGACACCCGACCGAAATTTCCGAGGGATTTCCGGAAGTTGTTGACACTGTCGCGGACTCAACCGAATACTGTGACTCATCCCCAGACATCGGCCTTCATCACTGGGTCGGCTCTCGGACTTCCACATTGGTCGGCCGGCCGAGGCAGGAGCACAGATGACCGAGATTCCCGTCAGGCCGGTGCGCCAGCGGGGTGGCCGAGCGCGGCTGCTGCTCGGTGGCGCCTGCGCCGTCGTGCTGGCCGTGACCGCGGTGACCGTGGCCGGAACCGCCCACGCCGAAGCCGACCGGATCGTCACCGCCAACGAGGAGGGCACGCACAACGGGTACTTCTTCTCGTACTGGAAGGACAGCGGCAACGTCACGATGACGCTGGGCGCCGCCGGCAACTACCGGGTCCAGTGGGCCAGCGGCACCAACAACACGATCGTGGGCAAGGGCTGGAACCCCGGCGCCCGCCGAGTGGTCACCTACTCCGGCACCTGGCGCAGCAACGGCAACAGCTGGCTGGCGCTGTACGGCTGGACCCGCAACCCGCTGATCGAGTACTACGTGGTCGAGACGTTCGGAACCTTGATTCCCACCGCCGGCGCCAGCCGGCTCGGGACGATCCAGAGCGACGGCGGCACCTACGATATCTACCGCACCCGGCGGGTGAACCAGCCGTCGATCGACGGCACCGCGACCTTCTACCAGTACTGGAGCGTCCGGCGGCAGAAGCGCGTCGGCGGCACGATCACCGTCGGCAACCACTTCGACGCGTGGGGGCAGTCCGGTCTGCAACTGGGCACGCACCATTACCAGATTCTGGCCACCGAGGCCTACCAGAGCAGCGGCAGTTCCACCATCACCGTGAGCGAGGTCTTGGGTCCGCAGCCGAGTGCCAGCACCCCCGGACCGGAGCCGTCGACTCCGCCGCCGAGCACGGCGGAGGCTGTCGGGTGACCAACCCTCAACGGCACCCCCTGCGGCTGACACCGTGACGAAACGCCGGGCATTCGGGCTACAGGGGTTCCGTCGACTGCGGCCCCGAGTGCCGGATGCTATGAAGTTGCTGGACTCGGCTGGCCTGGCACTGGCCCGGTGACCCGGTCGATCTCACCACCGGGCCGGTCCACCTCGTCGTGGACGACGGCCGTGGCCTGCTGTTCGACGGGCGCAGCGACTGGTCCCTGACGATCGTGCCGACGGCTCCGGGTGACGAGGGCTGGCGGTCGGCCTACGACTACGACGGTGGCCGCTGGGTCGGGCGGGACGCCTCCGGCGAGGAGCCCTTCGCCTCGGTGATCGCGGGAGTGCTGAGCGGTTGGAACCCGGAGCACGACGAGGTCGCCAGTTGGTCGGCGGCACCCTGCACGTCGGCGACCGTGCAGTGCGGCTGGGACTGTGGGAGGGCGAGGTGATCTCGTACGCTGCCGGGCGTGGGTGACTTCCTCAAGACGACGCTGGCCCGGGTGCCGGACGGATTCGACCTGCCGGAGCCGCTGCGCCTGCTCTTCGCCTGGGTCGACGAGCAGGGTTTCGTGGTGAAGGGGCACGACGGGGATCTGTACGGCTCGTTGAGCGACAACGGCTGGGTGGGCACCTCGATCGAGTTGCGTGGCTACACCGCCGAGCAGACCCTGTCGTACGCACGGTCCTGGTTCGACGAGTCGGTCCCGGATGCGGCCGCACGGTTGTGGCCGTTCGCGCAGACTGGTGGCGAGGGTTCGATGGCCGCGCTGTGGCGCGAGGGTCGGGGACAGGTGAGGATCGTTCATCTCGGTTCGGGCAGCGGTTCGATGATGACGTGTGTGCTCGCCGACGATGCGGTCGACTTTCTGCGGCTGCTGGCGATCGGTTACCGGGAGATTTGCTGGAACGAGGAGTTCAGCGCGCCGCCCGAGCCGTGGGACGCCGACCACGAGATCGTCAATGCGCCCTACCGGGACTGGCTGCACCGCACCTTCGGTGCCACCGCCCCGGCGACCGGGCTGGAGATCGTGGCGGAGCCCGCCGAGATGGGCGACGAGGACACCACGGACCCGTTTTGTCGCTGGGTCGACAATAAGGAAGTCTGAGCCCGTCACCGGGTCAGGACGCCATGGCGATCTCCGGCTACGAAAATCTTGCCGGAGCCAACTTCATGCAGAGGCAGATACGCGAGATGTGCAGAGGTTCCGCGGGCCAGGCGCTGGGGACGGCACGACGGCGGCGGATCGGCCACCCACGTCCGCCAACAATGAGTAACTGGTGGACGTGAGATGGCAGCACCGGGATCGTGGCAGATCCGGATACTCGATCAGCGTGAGCGCCGGACGCCGGGATGGCCGGATGCGCTGCTCCCCTGCACGGCGGGTCAGGCCCGGCTCCGCAGGTAGAGAAAGCAACATCGCCAGACGAGAGGAACGGATGGCTTGCCGGCAGGGATGATTGGGATTGTCGAGACTCAGATCATCTGTTGTCGGGAAGCACCCGTTCGGTGAAAGAGGATGCGTGGTTTGGCAGACCGGGTGAGGACGCTCAATGAACATTCGCGTCACCACAACGGTCGGCGCCCCATCGGGCGCTGCAGTTGCAGCCCAACGATCCGACCGTCCCGTCGTTGACCTGACCCACCAGCGGATCAAGCGCCGGCCTCACCTTGTAGAGGGGCGACGCCATCGTAGGCACCGGTGACGGTCCTGAGGAGCTCGACATTGCTCGGGTAGGTCGCCGAGAGGAGTTCGCGTATTACGGGTTCACGGTCATAGCCGTCGGCCAGACGTAAGCCGAGGATGACGTTGGCCATCATGCCGGCGGCGAGGGTCTGACTGGCTTGTTCGGGTGTGAGATCGCCGCGGTTGACGAGCACTCGGTAGACGCGGAGGAAGCCGTCTCTGGCGAGTGGCCCGATCTCCGGATCGGTGCCGGCGGTGAAGGCGTGCGCGAGGCAGAGTTGCAATCCCTGCTCCTTGAACAGTTGAAGGTAGGCGACACCGATACGCGGTGCGAGGTCGCCAGGTGCGTCGTCGTCGATCGTCTGCTCGAACACCTCGACCACTCTGTCGAGCGCGTGCTCGATCGCGGCTCGGATGAGCGCGTCTTTGCTGCCGAACAGGGACACCACGTAGGGCTGGCTCACGGCGGCCTCGCGGGCGATGTCTGCCGTGGTGGTTGCGGCGAAGCCCTTACTGCCGAAGATCCGGATCGCCGCAGCGAGCACGGAAGCACGCCGCTGGGACGAGGAGACTCGTTTCTGGCCCATGGTTGACATGTTATCAATCAATCAATAATCTTCGCGGCGTGCGCTGCCGATCAGCCACCTCCGCGGGAGCACCGGCCATCGCGGCGACCGACTCCTGTCGTGCCTTCCCATGTGCGGTGTCACGTCGCGGATGCTGCGGCACGGCTCGCCGATGTGGCTTGGCGCCGCGCAGGCCGCTACGACGAGAGAGGAGCGGGTATGGACGTGCTGATGTTCGCCACCGTCGCCGTGCTGGGGTTCACGGCGTGCGCCGAGTTCGGTTCATATGCTTTTGTGCATCCGGTGGTCAAGCGTCTGGCGCCGCGTGACCACATCCTGGTCGAACAGGGCCTGCTGCGTACCTTCGGCATTGTGATGCCGGTGGCGATGACGGCTTCGCTCGTCCTGGCTATCAGCTACGCGGCCCGCCCTGATGGGGCGGGGTTGCCCGAGGTGTTGCGTTGGGTTGCGGCCGCAGCCTGGGCCACGGGCATCGTCACGACCGTGGTCGTGAACGTGCCGATCAACCTGTCGACGCTGCGCTGGGACAAGGATTCCCCTCCCGAACGCTGGCAGGAGCGCCGTAACCGCTGGGAGTGGTTTCAGGGATACCGTTCGTGGGCCTATCTCGCGGCCTTCCTGCTCGTCGCTCTCTCGGTCGCCACGGTCGGCTGAGAGAGTGTTGGGTTACCCGTTGACCACGTGAAGTGAGTTGACGGGATCCGTTGTGGTGTAGGGGATTACAGAAGCGGATACCGGATCAAATGCGACCGGCTTGCCGACGGTCAGTCGCGGCCAGTACCCGCCTGGCTTTGGATGCGGTGCCTGTGGGACGAGGTGGCGTGGTCTTCGTGGTCGTCGTCTACCTCGTAATCTTCCGTACCAGGACGGCCCGTCATGAGGCGCCTCATGACACTTCAGGTCAGGAGTTCGCGGGCCAGGGCCTCGGTCCACCAGCGCTCGACTTGATCGGGTTGCCAGCCGCGTTCGCCGGTCAGTGTGGTGTAGACGTCGATGTTGCAGATCGCCGCATAGATATCGACGGCCGACCGTATGTCTAGTCCTTGCCGGAGAACGCCGCCCGGCCACGACGAGAACACCTGGATCCTGGTCTCGTCCCCCCGCTGACGGCCGTCGCGGTAGACGCTCGCCAGCGCAGGCTCGGTGCGGCCCGCCTCGCGTACGAGCGCGATGATGTCACCGGCACGCTCGAAGAGCCGCCGGTCGTAGCCGGCCATCGCCGCGAGCTGCCGCACCGGATCGTTCTCGGCCCCTTCCAGTTCGGCGAGCGACTGCGATGGATTTGCGGCGATGTCTGCTGCGTCGGCCAGGGCCTGGATCAGCCCGGTCTTGTTCCCGTACACCGCGTAGACGGTCGGCACCGAGACCCCCGCCTCCCGTGCCACGTCACGTACCGTGGTCGCCGCCCAGCCGCGGGAGAAGAACAGTCGACGAGCGGCGCTGGCGATCTCACCCCTTGTCTCTGCCGCTTGCGTCACCCGGCGCAGTGATTCGTACCTCCGCCTGCCTGTCTCGGCGGTCAATGGCTTGCCTCCTTCAGTTTTCGGGCCCTATATTGAATGTATGTTGCGTAAACTCGGCGTCGGAAGCACCTGGACGTTCTCGCGGATCGCCGGACTCGCCGGACTCGGCTTCGCCATCCTGATCGCCTCCACCAACGCCTTCCTGGTGCCAGCCGGCCTGCCCCACACCGGCGCTGAGACCAACGACGTTGTCCAGTTTTTCACCACCCAACAGAACACCGTCGGCCTCGCGTCAGCACTCGCCCCGATCGCCTGGGTGCTGGCCACCCTGTTCGGCGCCGGCGCGGTCTCCGTGCTGTGGCGTTCCGACCTCGAGCAAGGCACAGCCTGGTCCGTGGTCGGGTTCGCCGGGGTGATCATGCAGAACATCACCTTCACCGGCGTGATGGCCACCCGGCTCGCGCTCGCGTCAACGACCGCGCAGGACAGCAGCACGATCGCCGGACTCTGGGCATTACACAACGCGCTGTTCATCTTCAACGGCACCTTCCTGGCACTGGCCATGACCGGCCTGTCCATCAGCGGCCGACGCGCCGGCCTGATCCGCCGCTGGCACAGCGGGATCGGTTTGCTTGCCGCCGCACTCCAGTTCGGCTCGGCCGTGCTGAGCCCTCTGGCCATCGACGACCCCGGTACGGTCGGTCTCCTCGGCCTTGTCGGCTGGCTAATCTGGGTCGTGTGGGTCGTCGCCTACGGCATCACCCTGATCCGCCCGCCATCCGTTCCCATCCAGGCGATACCGAATAACCGACGCACCGGTCCCGTTGAGTCATTTCGATCAGACCATCGGCAGGCCGATCTACCCGACGGCCAGCGTCGCCATCCAGCACAGCAGCGCGTCGAACCGCCGGAGAGCGCGCAGGCATAGACATCCGCTCATCGGCAGTTCCGGACGTCGGCCGGTCCGGAAGGCCGGTTGCGGAGCGTGACGGCTACGGCCGATGGTGTCGCGCACGGTCGGCGGCAGATTCGGGTGTGGTCGCCGTCGCCGTCGCCGCCGCTCTAGTGGAGACCGAATTACGGCTGCTACGCCGAAAGCGCTGAGCTACGGTGCTCCGATGCAGGCGAATGCGGCCCAGCGGGCAACACGGGCAGCCATGTCGATCGCCTCATCGCTCGGCCTGACCGCCTACGACGCGGCCGTCCTGCACAACTCGAACAAGCTCACCCTGCGTCTGCAGCCCTGCGATGTGCTGGCACAGGTGGCACCGGCGGCGCACCAGTGCGCCCAGCTTGAAGTGGATACCGCTAAGCGACTGTTCGAGGTCGGGAGCCCGGTGGCCGCGCTGGAAGCGCCCGAGGTCTTCGTCTGGGACGACTACGTGGTCACTCTGTGGACCTATTACGAGCCGGTGACTACTCAAGCGATCTCACCCGCGGACTACGCCAGAGCGCTCGAGCGTCTGCACGCCGGAATGCGCCGGGTCGACCTTCCCACCCCGCACTTCACGGATCGGGTTTCCGAGGCCCAAACGCTCGTGGCGGACCACGACCGGACGCCGAAGCTGGCCGAGGCGGACCGGATCTTTCTCGCCGGCACGTTGGACCGCCTGCGCCGAGCGGTCAGCGATAGCGGCCGACCTGAACAACTCCTGCACGGCGAACCTCATCCGGGCAACCTGCTCTCGACCCCGATCGGCCTGCTCTTCATCGACTTCGAGACGTGCTGCCGGGGGCCGATCGAGTTCGACCTTGCCCACGCACCCGACGAGGTCGGAGACCTCTACCCAGGCGTCGATCACCACCTGCTCCGAGATTGCCGGACCCTCATGCTGGCGATGATCACTACCTGGCGCTGGGATCGCGACGACCAGTTCCCCGACGGCCACAGCCTCGGCGTCGAGTGGCTGAGCGAACTCCGGAAGGCGGCCCAGTAAGTTACCGAGCCCCGTCATCGGCAGATCCGGGCGCCGACTGGCACGGCGGGCCGGTCACGAAGCGTGACGGCTATGGGCTGCAAGTGGGGCGCACGGAGGGCTGCATGAAGTGATTTCGATCTTGACGAGGTGAACCCAGTGCTTGCTTGCAAATGTGGGAATGCGGCGTCGTCGTCACCGCAGGTCGTACTGGCTGTTTGAGGGATCTGCCCGGGTACCGGGCTGTCTGTCAGGTGCTGAGCACGTCGGCGAGGGCTGTTGCGTTTGCGGTTTGACGGGCGCGGTCAGCCGCGTTGGCAGTTCAGGTCAGATCGCCTGGGCCAACTCGGTGAATGCTGAGGCGACCCGGCCTGAGGGTGGGGTGTCGGTGGCGGGTTCGTAGTGTCCTCGGCGGAGGTTCTGGACGAAGGCGTGTCCGGTCATGATCACTTGGGCTGTCCGGTCGGTGCGGAGTCCGCGCATCGGTTCCAGTCGGTGCTTGAGGCGGCTGTGGTCAGCTTCGATCGGGTTGTTGGCGTACCGCTCGACGTGGTGCCACGCCGACGGCATCAGTTCGTCAAGCACACCGGGGTGGCCGGGGGCGGCGTCGGTGACCACCTCGGTCGGTGTGACCTTCAGCGTGGCCAGCGCCCTGCGGAAGAACCGTCGGGCCGTGGCGGAGTCCCGACGGGGTGATACGAGCACGTCGATGACCTGCGCGTGCTGATCGACGGCCCGGTAGACGTAGCGCCAGAGCCCGTTGACTTTGACGTAGGTCTCGTCGACGAACCACCGGTCGCCCGGTGCGTGACGACAGAACAGGGCGGCGTCGGCCAGTAGCGGGATGAACCGCTGCATCCACCGGTAGACGGTGACGTGATCAACCTCGACCCCGCGTTCGGCCAGGAGTTCCTCGACGTCACGGTACGAGAGGTTGAACCGGAGGTACCAGCGGACCGCGAGAACGATCACCCCGGGTGGGAATCGGAACCCGGCGAACGCCGACGACGGCGGAGACCAGGACCGGGAAGGAGCAGCCGACCTCTTCAGCGCAGCTGATCACATCAGTAGCCGACCTGCCTCTCGCCCACCACAACAGACCCTCTCCGCTCGGCGCTTGATGACGAAGAGCTGATAGGAGTGGTCGATCTCGGCCCACAACTCGTCCGGGACGCTCCACGGCGGCTGCTCGCCCCTCTCATCTTCAGACAGAGCGACCGGCCGTCGCGGTCCGTGCGGGGGCAAGCCACAGCCGCCAATCTGACACGATCCTTACTTAGAGTAGTTGTGATGGTACCGTCTGTCCTGGAGTTCCTATGCTCCGAGCAGTACCTCCCAGGCCCGCCGAGGATGCCGACAGCGTCCCGTTCCCGTCGTTCGCGGGAAGGCGCCGTCCTTCCGATCGGCGTAGCCGGCATCCGTCCATCCCGTCACTACTGCGACCAGGCAGTCCCGCCAGACTGATTCGCGTGACCATCACACCGTCGCGCACAGGCAGGTCTGGCGATCCACAAGAGTAGGGGAGAGCCATGGCCAGACCCGTCCAGCGAGGCCCCGAATCGGCGCGGCACGCCAGAATCGAGAGCGTACGTGAGGCGCTCGCCGACGCCGGCATCGAATCGTTCGACGCGATGGTGGAGAAACTGGCGAGCGCAACGCCTCGTCTCCTTCAGGACAGCCCGGTGCCGCTCATGAGGGCAGACGACGGAGAAAGTCTGCCGCCACCGCCACCGCCACCGCAGCCGCACCGGCCGCCGCACATGATGGTGATGATCGACGGCGAGCTCAACGAGCCCCAGGCGGTACGTGAATTCGACGGTCGGCCGCTCTATTCCACCCCGGGCGTCGACGTCCGGAAGAACCCGGTCCTCTACAGCTTCACAAGCATGGAGGGACTCCACAGGCACCTGGGCACCCTGGGCTGGGATGACATCGGCACCACCAACCCAGACTCGCTTCCCGAATACTCGGTCTACTCCGAGCACGACTCCCAGGGTGGGGACTCACTGACCAACAGGCCGGGATACGGCTGGCGGGATCTCAGCCGCGTGCCACGCGGGTTCTTGGGAACGGGCGACTGGAACGACATCATCTCCTCGGTCAACTGGTGCCGTTGGGATATCAGCCTCTGGGAACACGCCGGCTGGACGGGCTCCACCCTGTACCTACGGGCAGGCCGGACGTACTACCACCTCAGCGAGTACGGATGGAACGACCGCGCCTCCTCGACTGTCAACTGGGGCAGGCGGTACTACCTCTGACGGAACCGCGTCGACGAACCCGGCGGTCGACCGCGTCGGGCACGGCCCGACCGGTTGGACGGATCTGGCCTACGCCGAGCGACGTGCCCGCCGGCCAAGGGCGTCCGCCCGGCGGCCTGCGGCTCGCAGCCGGCCCCATGCCGCAGAGATCGGTGCCTGCCCTCGCGGTGCAGGTTGAAGAGGTTCCATCTGCGAATCTCGGCTGTCCCGCGGAAAGACCGTCGCGCATCTGCTCAACCCGGTCGTAGCCAGTTCACCGCGTTCTCCTCGTTGAGGAACGTGGTGACTCCGGCTGCGAACGCGATCACCACCAGCACCGCCAAGCAGCTGAGGACCAGGCCGCCCGTCGCGACGCTGCGCCCGGTGACTCCTGGCCGGCGGCCCAGTACGGCGCGTTTCGGGCATCACACCCCTGCCAGCGAGCGGTTGGTTGCCAGAACCGCGGTCGCTTGCGTACCTCGACACCACCAGCAGACCTTGACTCCCTGCGGCGGTCACCTCGGTGGTGAACAGTCGACCACCTCGTGATCTGGAAGGGGTTTCGATCGGTCGTGTAGCGTCTGTGAATGCCGCAAGTGAGACGAGCATCCGCTCCGCTGATCGACGCTATCGCCGCGGCGCGCCGAAATGGGTTGCCCGCTCACCGGACGTCGCGGCCCGGTGTGGTGACGCTTGACGAGTTTCTCGCGCGTCCCGAGTTGGATTCCCTCGTCGAGTGGGTCCTCCGGAAGGAGGCGCAGTTCGCGAGCAGCGGGGTCATCTCCGCGGTGGGCAAGCGTGGCCGGTTCGACAGGCATTCTCGCCGATCGACGGTGCTCTACACGCCGGGGCCGCTGCGCGCCCTCTTCGAGCAGCGGCTGATCTCGGTCCTCCCGCACGTTTGCGGGCGCCTCGGGCATCCGGTGGTGCCGGTGCGGGGCATCGAGATGCAGATCACCGCCAGCAACGATGGCGACTACTTCCATGCGCACACCGACAACGCACATGAGTCGGTGGCGGCCAGGAAGCTGACTTATGTGTACTTCTTCCACCGCGAGCCGGCGCGGTTCACCGGGGGGAGGCTGCGGGTCTTCGGTGGTGGGCAAACCGTCGAGGTGGTGCCCCGCCAGAACCAGGTGGTGTTCTTTCTGCCGACCCTCCAGCACGAGATCGAGACGGTCAGGTGCCCGTCCGGGCTGTTCGTCGACAGCCGGTTCACGGTCAACGGCTGGTACTTGGCGCCATCGTAGGCGCGCTGGCAACGGTCAGGTCAGGGAGCCGTCGAAGTCCGCGGCGACAAAGTGGAACAGCATGGTGGTGAAGACCAGGCCCGCAGGCATCCTCGGCCGCCCGTGGGCTATGTTCTGCCCGCCGAAGAGCAGACCGTCGCCCAGCTTCTGGTACACCTGTATCCGCGCGCCCGGAGGTTGCAGCAACAGCGGCCATGGAATTTCGCCGGGAAGCTCCGGGAGGCAGTCGACGCAGAGGGAGACCGTGTATCGGCATTGTTCCCGGTCGACGTGTATGGGCAGCTCGGCGCGATCGTGGTAGGTGGCGGTGTACACGTAGGACGGCTTCAGCGGCTCGCCTGCCGCTTCGGACACGCGGCCGGCGAGATGGCGGTGCACCCAGGCGGCGACCGGCTCCGCGTGCTTCACCCAGCGCAGAGGGGACTGACCGTCGCCGTCGCGCATCTTCCCCATCCGCAGGAGCCGCCGGACGTGTAGGCGCAGTACGCCAAGGTGAAACGGATGGACCAGGTTACGTAGTACGGCAGATGAGTCCGGATGGCGTATTTCTATCGGGTGAATCGACGGCGCCGGCCACCACGGGCGCGGGTCGCCGGACGGGATGGCCAGGCCAGCCGCCACCAGTAGGGTGCGCCAGCGCTCCGGCAGCGACGCCGCCGTTCCGTCCATCAACGCCTGTACCGCCGCGTGCCCCTCCCGGCCGAGCCAGTACGGCAGTGCTCCCGGGTCGGCGGTGAATGCGACCGGGCCGGACCGGAACGCCTCGCCGAGCCCGAGGTCGCGTGCGTCGCACATCGTCAGCCCTGCCGCCGGCTGCACTTCGGCGATCCCGGTGGGCAGCGCGCCCAGTGGCCACGGGCAGGTGTAGACGGGCTGCTCATCCAGGAAGCAGGCGTAAGCGAACGAGGCGGCCGGTGTCGACTGCGGATCGGGGTACCACGGATGTGCGGTCATGCCGAGCCGAGATGCCCGACGATCACGAGCACCGGCTCCGATGCATCCTCCGCCGGTGGTGCCTGAACCGGCGCCGGCAGCCGGGGCACGGCTGTCAACGGGGCAGGGAATACGACCGCGGCGTTCGCCTCGGTGGCGACCGAGACCGGGGCGGCCTCCGCTGCCCGGCCAAGCGTGACACCGGCCGCCTCGCGCCCCTCGTAGATGTCGACCAACGCGGCGTCGGCGGTCCCGAGGAACAACACGAATCCCAATCGGCCACCGGAAGTGGGGGGCCGGACGTCGATTGCCGTGCCTGGTCGGGCCTCGACGAGCCGCAGGGAGACGGACTCTGCCGCCTGCACGTACGCCCTGGTCGCCGGAAGCCGCTCAAGCGTACGCGCCGCGATGCGGGCACCGAGATCACCGAGGTCGTCGAGGACGCGGACAGTCTGCGCCGTCTCGACGGGCTCACCGGTCGCGGCGACCACGGTCTCTTCGACAAAGCGGTCTTGATGGTCGCGTGCCCAGGCGTGTGTCTCAGCGATCTCCTGCTCGCCGAGGAGCTCCCGCAACACCGTGAAGTGCACGGGAATCGTCAGCTCGCCCGGAGCATTCTCCAACCCGAGCCAGTTGTCCTGCGGCGGCCCGACCTCGCCGGGCAGGTCCTGCGGCGTGGAGAACGGAGGCATCGGCCAAGGCGCCGGCGCCGGGTATGGGGGTATCGGGTATGGCCCGGGTGGCTCGAACGGCGCCGGCCCCGGGTAGGGGTTGGGCGGCGCCGGGATCGGGGGATGCGGCGGGTTGGGCGGCGCCGGGTCAGGAAAGACCGGTGGAATCGACGGCGGCGGATCGACCGGGTGCACGGGGACCAGCTCCGGGTCCGGCTCCAGGGACTGCTCGACGACTCTCTCCGCCACCGCCCGGCCCAACTGCTCCGTGAGGCGCTCGCCGATCACCCTTCCCGCGGCGTCCACAGCGGATCGGGCAGCTGTGGCACCGTGCTCGGCCAACAGCCTGGCCACGATGGACCGCAGCAGTGTGCGCTCGTTCTCCTGCAGAAGTCGATCGTCAGCCGCCAGTGCGGCGAGCATCGACTCGGACAGCTCATCGTGCCCTTCACCGTCAGCCATGTCAGACCGCCTTCCCGGTAGGGGCAGCTTAGCGGTCTCTCTGTCCCTTGAAATCGGCTCCCATCGTCCTTTCGGTTATTCCTCAGCCATTGGTGAGTTGGGCGATTGGGTGAGTGCGGGCGGCCCGCGGGCCGGTCCGAGAATGGAGCCCGATGTCGTAGCGGCTGTCGATGGCTCGGAGGTCCGGTGGGACCTCGTGGAATTGCGGTCGGTGGGTTGATCGGCGAGCGGTGGGGGAGACGGGCGACCCTGACCGGCCCCTCGGCCAGCTGGTCGGCCCGGAGGAGGAGGCAGGTCCGTGCATCGGCGGCAGGCATTCGAGAGCGGTGAGATCGGATGGTTGGCTGCCAGGAGATGCTGTTGATGGCGTACCGTGTCCGAAATCTAAACGGCGATCTCGTACGCGTGCTCGCCGCACCGCGCTGGCGCCTGCGGGTGCCGAAATCTCCGTCCGCGCTGCTCAGGCGGCGTTGAGGCCCGCAACCATCAGGTCAAGGTGGTGCTGCCGGGCACCTGAGCCAGCTACCTGCCGTCCCACGAGGATGTCCGGCACCGGCCCTCCGACGGCACGCAGACGCCAGTCGCCATGCAAGGCCTCGTGCATCATCCGCTCTCTCGCCGTCGGTCGGCGACCAGATCGTTATGTAGGCAGCCTAAGTAAGCTAACCCGCAGCTCGGTGGTTCGCCGGGAGCGAGGTCGCATCGCGTCACAGCTTCATGCCGCCTGTACTGCCGGAACGTGTCGAAGACTTTCTTCGGCAACTTGACAACAGCCGAAGCGCGGGCGACCTCGACGTACTCGCCCTCACCCCGGGCTGCCCGGTGGCGCTGGTCGGCGGGCCAGGGTCGGGCAGGTCCCCGAGCGCCCGGATCACGGCCCACTGGAGCGATCCACCAGCGGCCAAGGTTCAGGAGGCGGGCACAGGTCGCGGTGGCTCCTGGCGGGGATGCCCGAGGGTCAGCTCGCTCTGCAGGACCAGGACCGCGCCGCCGATCGCCGCCGCGTCGGACCCGTTGACCGACGGTACGACCCGCACCGGATGGGCCCGCCGGGCGAAGATGCGGCGGTCCACCTCCTGCTGGATCACCGCCTGGTAGATCGAGCCGGCGATTGCGAAGCTCGGCCCGGCCAGCACGATCGCGTCCACGTCGAACAGGTTCGCCATGGTGACGGCGGCGGAACCGAGATAGCGGGCCGACCGCTCGACCAGGCTCCGGGCGGCGGGATCGCCGGCGTTCGCCGCGGCCGCAATCCGGGCGAACTCGGTGAGGAAATCGGCCTCGGCCGGGTCGAGCGCCAGCCGCTGGGCGAGCCCCGGCGTCCCCAGGGCCTGCCGGACCAGAGCCGACGGGCCGGCGTAGCTTTCCAGGCAGCCGATGTTGCCACACGAGCACTCGTCGCCGTTGACGTCGATCGAGATGTGGCCGACCTCCACGCTGTTGGAGGAACTGCCCCGATAGACCTCGCCGGCGACCACGACTCCACCGCCGATCCCGGTGGCCATGTAGATGCAGCCGTAGGTGCTGCGCGGGTCTACCGCGCCCATCCAGTACTCGCCGATGGCGGCCGCCGCGGCGTCGTTGTCGAGCAGGACAGGCATGCCGAGGCTCTCCGAGAGCCGCCCCGCGACCGGGTAGTCGAGCCACTCGTCGGTGGGCTGCGGCGTCAACAGCACACCCACGGGCCGGTCCTGCGGCCCATAGCTGACCAGGCCGATCCCCAACACCTTGTCCCGATCGACGGCCGCCGTGGCCAGCAGCGCCTCCACCTGCGCGGCCACCAGCGGCAGCGCCCGCTCCGGCGGCATCGACGCCACACCTTGGAACGACGTGCGGGCCACCTGCCGGCCCGCCAGGTCGACCACGACGATGACGCAGGTGTTGCGCTCGAACTGGACCCCGACGCTGTAGCGGGCCAACGGGTTGAGCTGGACCAGCGTGCGTGGCTTGCCACCGGTCGGCGCTCCCCGACCAGCTTCCACGACCAGGCCGTCACCCATGAGTTCGCGGACAACCTCGGAGATCGTGGCACCGGTCAGGCCCGTCGCCTCGGCGAGCTCGATGCGGGTGATCGTCCGCGCCGACCTGATCAGATCCAGGACCAGGCCGCGTGTCTTCGACCGGCCGGCCCAGATCGGGCTGGTCGCCACCGTCTCCTCCTCCGGTCCGTCGCTTTGCCAGGCTACTTTACTTTCCCGTAGCGGAACGCTCCGGTCGCTCATTCCGCCGCGCCTAGTGTCGGCCAGGCAAGTATTGACTTTCGTAAACGACCTAATAAAGGATGTTCCGCAGCGCTCCCATCGATCCCCTCACGACCCCCGAGGAGATCAGATGAAACACCGTCATGCATTACTGGCCGCCGGCGCAGCCGGCGCGCTGGTGCTGGGTGGCATCGCCACGGCAACCCTTCCCGCCTCCGCGGCCGCCTCCGGCTGCTCGGTCACGTACACGGTGCAGAGCCAGTGGTCGAGTGGGTTCACCGCCAACGTCGCGATCACCAACCTCGGTGACCCGATGTCGAGCTGGACCCTGGCGTTCGACTTCCCGAACGCCAGCCAACGCGTCGCGCAGGGCTGGGGCGCTGTCTGGACGCAGTCCGGTGCCCGCGTCTCCGCGGCCAGCATGGGCTGGAACGGCTCGCTGCGCACCGGCACGTCCACCTCCATCGGGTTCGTCGGCGCGTGGAACGGCGCCAACCCCATGCCCGCGTCGTTCGCGCTCAACGGCACCGCGTGCACCGGCTCGGTGACCACACCGACCGCCAGCCCGACGAGCGCCAGCCCGTCGCCGACCGCCACAGTTCCCCCACCCAGCGGTCCGGCGCCCGAGCTCAAGGTGTCCGGCAACAAGATCGTCACTGCGGACGGCAGAGCGTACCGGCCACTCGGTGTCAGCCGATCCAGCGGCGAGTTCGCCTGCGTGCAGGGCAAGGGCATGTGGGACGGCGGGCCGGTCGACCAGGCCTCCGTCGACGCGATGAAGACGTGGAACATCCACGCGGTCCGGATCCCGTTGAACGAGGAATGCTGGCTTGGCGTCAACGGCTCCCCCAGCGGCGCCACCTACCAGCAGGGCGTCAAGGACTACGTCAACCTGCTGGTCGCCAACGGCATCAACGTGATCCTCGACCTGCACTGGAACTGGGGCGCCTACACCAACAGCCCGGACTGGCATTGCAAGGACGAAGCCGCCGTCTGTCAGAAGCCGATGCCGGACGCGCGATACGCCCCGCAGTTCTGGACCGGCGTCGCCAACACCTTCAAAGGCAACGACGCCGTCGTATTCGACCTGTTCAACGAGCCCTACCCGGACATGCCCGCCGAATGGAACAAGACCCTGGGCTGGCAGTGCCTACGCGACGGCGGCACCTGCACCGGCCTGCCCTACGAGGCAGCCGGCATGCAGGACCTCGTCGACGCCGTCCGCGCCACCGGCGCCACCAACATGCTCATGATCAGCGGTCTGGAGTGGACCAACGACATGCGCGAATGGTTGGTGTACAAGCCAAACGACCCGCTGAACAACATTGCCGCCTCCTGGCACGCGTACAGCTTCAACGCCTGCGCGACGGAATCCTGCTGGGACAGTCAGATCGCGCCGCTCGCCCAGCAGGTGCCGGTCGTGATCGGTGAGTTCGGTCAGGATAACTGCGGCTTCGACTACATGCAGCGGCTGGTGAGCTGGGCCGACGCGCACGACATGGGGTACCTGGCCTGGACCTGGAACCCCTGGGGATGCACCGGCGGCGCCGTGCTCATCAAGGACTGGGCCGGCACACCGGAACCCGGCGTCGGCGAGGGCTACAAAGCCCACCTGCTGGCCCAAAGCCCGTACGTCTGACCGAATCTCGAAGTAACCCCGGCCTACTTCGCGGGCTGGGGTCACCGCCCCCACCTCAACGGGTACCGACCGCGATGGGCCGGGTGCCGCCTCGACGGCACCCGGTCCGGCGTTGCCTTTCGCGGTGGCTGTCCCAGGCGCCACTGCCGGTTGCTTCCGCCGTTGCAGGCCCACAGTTCGACCAGGCCGCCGTTGGCAGTGAAGGCGTTGGTGACGTCCAAGCAAAGACCGGATCTTCGCGACCAGGATCTCCATGTTCGGTTACTGGCCCGCATCCGGTCCCCGAGCTTGCTGAACCCGGTGAGGATGGTAGCCGGGGCGATGTTGCTCCACACGTCTTCGTGCCCAGGTGCATGATCAGGATGTCGGGACGGGTGGCCGACGCCAGCCCGGCAGCTGGTTCTGGTTGGCGATGTTGGTGCCTGGTAGCCGCCGTGGCCCTCGGTAGTTGTAGCCAACTGGGTCAGCAGACCGCGCGGGTCCGCGCCCAACCGCGCGACTACTGTCGGATTCCGCCCCGCCGTGGCGGCTGCGGATGCGAAACTGGGCCCGGCCCGGTCCATGAATCGGGCGCCGACGCCGAGCCACGGATTGACGATGCTGCTGCCCCGTCCGAAGGACGCACGCCGGCCGACGATGTTGGAACTCTTCTTCGACCTGGTCTACGTCGTCGTCCTGGCGTTGATCTCGCAACGCCTGGAGTCGGGTCCCGGCTGGCTCGACGCCCTGCACGCCCTGATACTGCTGATGGCGCTCTGGTGGGTCTGGGCGGTCACTGTCCTGGTCAGCAACCTCTACGACCCGCAGCATTCGCTGATCCAGCTGACCACTCTCTGCGCCCTCGTGGGCAGCCTGCTGATGACCGCCGCCATTCCCACCGCGTTCGGTCCGCACGGAGTGGTCTTCGCGTCCGCGTACGTCGGGATCCACCTCACCCGGGGCTTCCTGCTGGCGCCGGCCCTCCGTGGCCAGCCGGAGGCACGGGCCCGGGCGATCAGCGTCCTCTCCTGGTTCACCGCGTCGGGCGCGCTCTGGATCGCCGGGGGTGTCAGCGACGGCACCCGCCGGGTGGTGCTCTGGGCGGTCGCGCTGGGTATCGACAGTCTCGGGTTCGGACTGCGCTTCCCGGTACCCCGGCTGCGCCGGCTCGCGTCGCCGCGGTTCTTCGTCGTCTCGGACCACCTGGCCGAACGGCTCCAGCAGTTCTTCATCATCTCGCTTGGCGACGCCATTCTGATCATCGGGATCGCGATGAGCCGAAGTGGCTTCGAGGCCTCGCACCTTACGGCCTTCGCGGTGACGCTCGGCAGCACCGTACTGCTGTGGCGGATCTACCGGCACCGCGCGGGCCAGGTCCTGCCGATGGCGATCGAAACCATCGGCGGGCCCAACGGGTCCGCACAGGGCACGCTGTACAGCCATCTGGTGATGATGACGGGCGTCGTGGTCACGGCCGCCAGCTTCGCCCTCGCCATCCACGATCCGGCCGGCGCGGTCACCACCGCCTGGGTACTGATCGCCCTGGGCGGCCCGGCACTGTTCCTGGCCGGCCGGGCCCGTTTCGAGTACGAGGTCTTCCGCCGGGTCTCACCGCAGCGGCTGGTGGCGATCGTCGTCCTGGCCGCTGCGGTGCCCGGGGCACGGCACCTGCCGGCGTTGGCGGTAACGGCCACCGGCACCCTGGTGCTGGCCGGGGTCGCGGCCGCGGACACCGTGCGCAGTCACGGACGACCGGCGGAGTTGCCAGCACCGGCGCAGTGAACCGCCGACTCGGGCACGGTGCGGGTGACTCCGGCCAGCAGCCCACCCGGCCGACGAACTGAAGCGCGTCCAGGACATCGCGGACGCTATCGGCCTGTCCGAAGCGAACGGGCCGCCTTCCGGCTTGGACGGATCGCCCTTGGCGAGACGGTAACTTGGGAGCATCAAGATCGGCACCCGCGCCCACGATTCCGGCGCTGCTGTCGCATGCGACATATGCAGGCTTGTGGACCGTTCTCACCTGGGCCACGGTCGCAGGTCAATGAACAAGTAGCCGCGATCCGCGCGTCGCCGTGAGTGGCGGTGGTGCCACTCGTTCCCTGTCAGCGTCCGGCCGCCGTGCCGGAAAGGGGGCTATGCCGGAGGCGTCGCCTCGGGCCGTATGAGCGTCGCCTGCCCAGGCTGCGGCCGGAGGCGAGCGTGGCCTGCCTGCCGCTTCGGGTGGTCTTCCGGCTGTGGATCAGGTGGTGGTGTCCCGGGCGTACCGGCCGGGCGGCAGGCCGACGAGGCGCTTGAAGTGCCGGGTGAGGTGCGCCTGGTCGTAGAAGCCGGCCTCGGTGGCGGCCACGGTGATCGGCAGGCCCGCCCGCAGCAGGGACTTGGCGCGGCGTACCCGGGTCTGGGTCTGATAGGCGTGCGGTGTCATGCCCACCGCTGCCCGGAAGACGCGGCACAGGTAGAACGGGCTGAGTCCGGCGATCTCGGCCAGCGCCTCCAGGGTGACGTTCTGGTCCGCGTGCTCCTGGAGGTACTCCGTGCTGCGGCGCACCGCCACGCGTTCCCGGCCGGCCCGGGTGTGCGTACGCGACGGGGCCGTGTGCCGGGCCACCAGCAGCGCGAGGGCCTCGACCAGGTGCGCCTCCCGCGCCAGCCGGCTCGACCCGGGCAGTTCGGCGAGCCGGTGGAACCGACGCAGCCGCGCCACCACCTCCCGGTCCCGCACCACGTCCGCGCCGAACGCCGGCACGTGCCGCCGTACGCCGGGGAACTCGGCCGCGATCTTTCCCATCAGGTCCGGGCCGGGATACAGCGCCCGGTAGCTCCAGGAAGTTTCGGCGGGTGGGCCACCGGAGTGCGTCTCCTCTGGGTTGAGCGTGATCAGGTCCCCGGCGCCGATCACATGGGTCTGCCCCCGGTAGCTGGGCGTGGCGAGGCCGTCCTCGGTGAGGGCGAGGAAGAACTCCTCGTGCGCATGGGGGCGGAACTCGAACTCGCTGATGGTGGCCCGGAACAGTTCCAGGCCGCCGAGGTCCGGTGCCCACCAGATCCGGGCGGGGGCGGATGGGTTGCCGCCGTCGGCGAGGGTCACGGCACCGAGCCTAACCGGGGCGCGAACGGGCTCGGCCGGCCGCAATTTCGTACAAGACCGTGGCTCCGGTTCCGCTCTAGGTTGCTGGCATGACAGGCCGTTCGACAGTTCCCGAAGAACACCAGGTGCAGCCGCTGGTCGAGGTCGGCGCCGACCCGCCGACCGCCGTACCCGACCGGTTGCTGGCCCGTACGGCGCAGATCGCGACCGACTGGCTCCGGTCGCTCGACCGCCGGCCGGTAGGCGTCGCGGCGACCGTCGACGAACTGCGGTCCCGACTCGGCGGACCGCTCCCGGTCGACCCGGTCGACCCGCTGGTGGTGGTCGAGGAACTGGCCGCGGCGGTCGACCCGGGACTGCTCGGCATCCCGTCCGGCCGCTACTTCGGCTTTGTGATCGGTGGCGGGCTGCCGGCCGCCGTCGCCGCAGACTGGCTCACCTCGGTCTGGGACCAGTGCCCCGGCTTCTACGTGTGCGGTCCGGCGGCGTCGGTCGCCGAGGAGGTGGCCGGTGCCTGGCTGGCCGAGCTGCTCGGGCTGCCCGCAGACGCGTCGTTCGCCTTCGTCACCGGGTGCCAGACCGCACATCTCACCGGCCTGGCCGCGGCCCGGCACCACGTGCTCCGCGCGGTCGGCTGGGACGTCGAGGAACTGGGTCTGTCCGGCGCCCCGCCGATCCGGGTGCTGGTCGGGGCGGCGCGCCACGTCAGCGTGGACCGTGCGCTCCGGTTCCTCGGCATCGGCAGGGCGGCGCTGCGGGTCGTCCCGGCCGACCGCGCCGGCCGGATGTCGGTACCCCGGCTGCGGGCGGAACTCGGCCGGGTGGATCTCCCGACGATCGTCTGCGCCCAGGCCGGCGAGGTCAACACCGGTGCCGTCGACGACCTCGACGGGATCGCCGACGCCGTCGCCGAGTGGGGCGGCTGGCTGCACGTCGACGGTGCCTTCGGGCTCTGGGCCGCCGCGAGTCCCGCGCTCCGCCACCTCGTCCGGGGCGTCGAGCGCGCCGACTCGTGGGCATTCGACGCGCACAAGTGGCTCAACGTCCCGTACGACTGCGGCCTGGCCTTCTGCGCCCACCCGGACGCGCACCGGGCCGCGATGTCCGCCACCGCCGACTACCTCGTGCAGGGCGGCCCGGGACAGCCCCGCGACGCGATGGACTGGACGCCCGCGTTCTCCCGGCGGGCCCGTGGCTTCGCCGTCTACGCGGCACTGCGGTCGCTCGGCCGGCAGGGCGTGGCGGACCTGGTGGAGCGGACCTGCGCACACGCCCGCACGTTCGGCGCGGGCCTGGCCGGGGTACCCGGTTGCGAGGTGCTCAGCGACGGTCCGCTCAACCAGGTGCTCTTCCGGTTCGGCGACGACCTGACGACCGACCGGATCCTGCGTGCGGTCGTCGACAGCGGCGAGGCATGGCTGAGCGGCACGACCGTCGACGGGCGCCGGGCCATCCGGCTGTCGGTCTCCAACTGGCAGACGGGCGAAGACGACATCACCCGGGCTCTCGCGGCGTTCCGGACCGCCGCCGGACACGCCCGGCCGGACCGCACGTCCAGGTGACCGTGCGGTCGGGCGCGTACCGCGCCCGAAACCTGTCGCACAGGCTGTGAGCTGGTAGCAGGCGGGCGAGGGCGGACAGGATCGCCCGGTCCGGTCAGGACAGTCGTGGCCGGACCGGAACCTGGCGGCGTAGTACCGCTACCTCATGCCGTAGCGCGAGGACCTCGACCAGCAGCGCTCTGTCGCCCCGGACCAGAGCGCCAATCCGGTGAACAGGCGGATCATCCCCAGGTACGGCAACCGTACGACCATGCCGGCGATCATCAGCCCGAGCCGAGAAACCCCAGCGCATGTGTTCTTCGCAGTTCCGAAGATGAAGCACCGGCACGGCCCAGCGCACTATGGGCGGCGACACGCCACGCGAGATCAAGGGGACCGTGCTGATGTCTGACACCATTGAGATCGTCCTGCCCAATCACGCCGAGTGTCACCTGCGCAACCCCGCCCTGCGGCTGTCCGGCGAGGACCGCGCGCGCCTGATCAGTTTCAGCGGCGCCTACGAGTCCGAGCACTCGGTCTTCTGGAGTACGGAACCCCGGGTTCTGGTTCTGTCCGAGGGCTGGAACCGGCAGTGGTTCGACGACATCCACCGGGTGCTGGAGCTGGCGCCCCCGCCGGTGGTGTCGCCCGCGATGCGGTCCAGCCTGCTCGTCAGCGATCTGCTGCTCGACGGCGCGGCGCAGAAGGAGCTGCGGGAGCTGGTCGCCGGCCGGCACACCATCCGGCTGGTCATGGTGGGGCCTACCCCGGAGACGTACGCCCTGGCCGCCCTGATCCGCGGTTGGGGGCACACGGTGGAACTGGACTCGGTCGGCGAGGACGCCTACTGGACCAGCCTCTACCTGGACTCCAAGATGAGCTGCCTGGACCTGGCCCGTGAGGTGCCGCTGATGCGGGTTGCGCCCAGCATGGTCGTCGGCAACCTGGTGGAGCTCAGGGGCGCGCTGCCGAAGATGTTGGCCGAGCACGGCCGGGTGATCGTCCGGACCCTGTTCGGGGTGGCCGGCGACGGGACAGCGGTGGTCACCGGCGAGCCGGGGCGCGTCGAGCGCGTCCTGGAGGATGCCAGCCGCGACTCGTTCTTCGCCTTCCCGGTCGTGATCCAGCGGTTCGTCGGGCATGCCGAGGGCGTCGGCTGCCCGGCCGCGGACCTCTGGGTCGGAGAGGACGGCGTCGAGGACCTGACGCTCTGCGCGCTGACTGTTGAGCGCGGATACAAGTTCAGCAGCGTGGACGTGGGGCCCGGGTCGCTGCCCGAGGTCTGGGGTGAGCGCATGACTCGGGCCGCGTACGAAATCGGCGAGGCGGCCCGGGCGCTCGGCTACTACGGCTGGATGTGCATCGACGCCGTGGCCGGCGTGGACGACGAGCTCTACATCACCGAGATCAACGCTCGGCGCAGCGGATCGCTGCACGCCAACGGGCTCCTGCGGCACTGGGGCGCCGAGAAGGACCTCACCGTGTCGACGCACTTCGTCATGCCGGTCCCCGAGGGCACCACGTACGAGGACCACATCCGCCCTGTCTTCCAGCGGCTCTGGGACGGCGGGGTCCGGGCGTACCCGACCAGCCTCCGCGCCCTGGGGTGGCCGCGTCCGATCATGGCGGTGGTCGCGGCGGCGTCCACCGCCGCCGAGGCCCGGGACCTGGTGTCCCAGATCCGCGACAGCATCGAGGCGGCCGCCAGGGGCCGTGGCTGACCCACCGGTCGGAAAAATACGGGCGCGAGTGTCCATACGCTGGTGCCGCGTTCGTCGTTCTTTCGAATCGACACAATCTCCGAACTGGAGGACCGGTGACAGGCCAGAACATGTGCGGCGCCACCATCTCGGCCGGAGGCCGCAGAACCCTGCTCAGCTGCACTCTCGATGGGGAAGAGTCACGATGACGCCGGAGACGCGCCGGCAGACCCTGATCCGGCTGACCCGGGACCGGCTGGAGATCGTCCGGCTAACCGGGCGCGCAGGCTGGCCGATGGTCGTCACCGCGGTGCTGGTCAATCTGGTCGTCGGGTTGATGCCGCCGGCGTTCGTGGTGGCCTCCTCGATTCTGCTCGGCAAGGTGCCGGCTGCGGTCGTCGCGGGCCTGGGCTCGCCAGAGTGGGACGGCCTCGTGATCGCCTTCCTGCTGGCCGCAGCGGCCTTCGTCGGGCAGCAGATTGTCGCGCCGGTGCAGGAGTTGCTCGGCCAGCTCGTGTCCCGGCGTATCGACGGCCTGGTCAGCGATGAGCTGATGGCCATCGCAACCAGCACCGACGGGATCGGCCCCCTGGAAGACCCGGGACTGGTGGAGCACCTCCGGGTGGCCGCCCGGGAGCTGGAGACCTGGCTGTTCAGCCCGGGCGAGGCGTGTGCCGGCCTGGTCGCTCTGGTCGGGCGCTACACGTCTCTGGCCGGCTATGCCGTGGTGGTCGGCGTGCTGCTGTCGTGGCCCGTGGCGGTGGCGATGACCGCCGCCGTGGTGCTGCAGCGTTACGGACAGCGCGGTGGCCTGCGGATGTTCGCCGAGGAGCGGTTCCTGCTCGACCCGCAGGAACTCAGGAACGACTACCTGCGTGAGGTGGCCAGCGCGGCCGGTTCGGCGAAGGAGATGCGCGTCTTCGGGCTCCACCATTTCTTCGTGGACTTCTGGCGCCAGAGCTTCCTCGAATGGCTGGTGCCGGTGTGGAAGGCGCGCCGGCGGATCTACCTGTGGCGGTTCCTCGGGATTACGTCTTTCAGCCTGGTCATCACCGCTGCGGTGTTCGCCTTCACAGGCCGCGTCGCGACGGATGCGACGGCCGGGCTCACCCTCACCGGGTTCGCGATGGTCATGCAGGCGGCGCTCGGCGCGCTGCGGCTGGGCGAGTACTACCCGGAGTCGGACCTGCAGACCGCCCTCGGCATGCATGCCTATCAGAAGGTCAAGAGCTTCCGCGAGGGGGTCGCCGATTACGCCGAACATACCGCCGGGGAGATCGCGCCGCCCACGCCGGCGACCGGGATGATCCAGTTCGACCGGGTGAGCTTCCACTACCCGGGCGACAACCGGATGATCTTCCAGGAGCTGGACCTCACCATCCCGATCGGTCAGTGCACGGCCCTGGTCGGCGTCAACGGCGCCGGCAAGACCACCCTGGTCAAGCTGCTAGCCCGGCTGTACGAGCCCACGTCGGGCACGATCCGGCTGGACGGGGTCGACATCCGCTCGTACGGGTTGGACGAGTGGCGTGCCCGGCTCGGTGTCACCTTCCAGGAGTTCGCCCGGTTCGAGGTGGCGGCCGCCGACAATGTCGGCTTCGGCGCGGTGGAGCACCTCGACGATCGGGCCGGGATCCGGTCCGCGATCGAGGCGGTGAACCTGCACGAACTGCTCGACAACCTGCCGCGCGGCATCCAGACCCCGTTGGCCCGGCACCTGGAGGACGGCACCGACCTGTCCGGCGGCCAGTGGCAGCGGGTGGCGCTCGCCCGGGCCCTGTTCGGCCTGCGCCACGGCGCGTCGATCCTGGTGCTCGACGAGCCCACGGCCAGCCTGGACGTCCGTGCCGAGGCCGGATTCTTTCGGGAGTTCACCCAGCTCACTGAGGGTGCAACGACGCTGTTGATCTCTCACCGATTCTCCACCGTGAGGCAGGCGGACCGGATCGTGGTGCTCGACGGCGGCCGGGTGGCCGAGAGTGGCAGCCACGACGAGCTGATGGCCCAGGAGGGTGAGTACGCACGACTGTTCCGGTTGCAGGCCGACCGGTTCACCGACCAGACGGCGAGGACGGCATGAGGACGACGGTGATCGGAGCCTGGCGATTGCTGATGATCGCCTGGCGGGCGAACCGCCGCAAGACCGTCGCGGCGACGGTTCTGATGGTGGCCGGCACCGTCGGCAACCCGCTGCTGGCGCTGGTGATGGGCGTGATGACCGACGCTGTCGTCTCCGGGCAGGTCGGCACGGCTGTCTGGTCCGGGGTCGCGGCCGCGGTCCTGATCATCGTGAGCCTGACCTTCGCGCACTTCGCGCAGGTCTTCTACACAGAGTTGGCCGAGCTGGCCGAGATCCCCGTGGTGCGGGATCTGATCCTGCTCAGCAACGGCTCCGATGGGATCGAACACCAGGAGCGAGCCGAGTATGCCGACGAGCTGACCGTGCTGCAGCGGGAGAGCCGAGGACTGATCGGCGCGCTGGAGTCGATGTTCGGGGTGCTGGGCCTGAGCCTGGCCGCGGTGTTCACCGCCATCCTGCTGGCTGGCCTGAACCCGGTTCTGCTTCTCCTGCCGCTCGCGGCGGTGCCGCCGCTGATCTGCGGACGCTGGGCCGAGTCGCGGATCGACCGAGCCAAGACCGACACCGCCGAGCCGACCCGGGCCGCCCTCAACCTGTTCCGGCTGTCCACCTCGGCCCGGTTCGCCGGTGAGCTGCGGGTCTTCCGGCTCAGCGACGAGCTGCGCCGGCGGCGCATGCGGGAATGGGAGCGGGCGACCCGGGGCCTGGTCCGGTCGTACAGGATGGCCGCCGCCGCCCGGACCCTCGGACAGGTGATCTTCGGCCTGGCCTACGTCGGCGCGGTCCTGCTGGTCGTACGGGAGGCCATCACCGGCCGCCGGACCATCGGCGACGTGGTCCTGGTCATCGTCCTCGCCACGCAGGTTAACCAGCAGGTCACCGCGGCGGTCACGCTCCTGGCCACCCTGCAGCGGATGGGCAGCATGCTGCGCCGCCTGGACTTCGTGCGGGAGCTGGTCAAGGTCGACTACCCGATGCCGGTCGACCAGGAACCACCGACCAGGCTGACCAGCGGGATCGAGCTGCAGGACGTCGACTTCACCTATCCCGGCACCGGTGATCCGGTGCTGAGCGACGTGTCGCTGAGCCTGCCGGCCGGGTCCAGCGTGGCCATCGTCGGCGAGAACGGCGCTGGGAAGACCACCCTGGTCAAGCTGCTCTGCGGCCTCTACAGGCCGACCACGGGGCAGATCCTGGTAGACGGAACCGACCTGCGCCGAATCCCGGCCGAGTCGTGGCGCAGGCAGCTGTCGGCGGGCTTCCAGGACTTCGTCCGTTTCGAGCTGCTCGCTGGCCAGGTGATCGGTCTCGGCGACGTGAGCCGGATGGGGGACGACGGCGCGATCCTCGGCGCGCTGAGCCGGGCACAGGGCGGCGACGTCCTGAGCAGGCTGGAACACGGCCTGGACACCCAGCTCGGCACGAGCTACACCGAGGGCACCGAGCTCTCGGGTGGACAGTGGCAGAAGCTCGCGCTAGGCCGGGCCCTCATGCGCGAGAAGCCGTTGTTGCTGGTGCTCGACGAGCCGACGTCGGCGCTGGATCCGCAGGCCGAGCACCGGTTGTTCGAGTCGTACGCCCAGCAGGCTGCGCAGTTGCGGTCGAGCACCGGCGCGATCACCCTGTTCGTCTCGCACCGCTTCTCGACGGTGCGCATGGCGGACCTGATCATCGTATTGCGCGATGGCCGGGTGGTCGAGAGCGGCAGCCATGACGAACTCATGCGACGCGGCGGGCTCTACGCCGACCTGTTCAGCCTCCAGGCCGAGGCTTACCGCTAGCGGGGCGACCGCGGCGCGGCACGGTGCCGCGCCACGGTCGGCTCGCCCCTGCCGGAACGGCCGCAGCTCCAGCACGCGGTACCGGGTGACGGGGTGCCCGGCACTGCCGCGTCCCCGGGCGGTAGGACTGGCGACTCGTCGACGCAGATCAGCAGGAGATATTTCATCGGCCCCTCGTGAAGGACTCACCTCGCACCGTACGACGACCGGCGAGCTCGCGGATGGACAGCGGCGGCGAGTTCGGGTCACTCTCGATTCGGGCGCCGGCGGCAACGGCAAGGGAGGAGATGCGCCCAGCCGGGCGTCGCGCCGATCATTGCTGCATG
Source organism: Plantactinospora veratri (assembly GCF_036421995.1). Classification (NCBI taxonomy): domain Bacteria; kingdom Bacillati; phylum Actinomycetota; class Actinomycetes; order Micromonosporales; family Micromonosporaceae; genus Plantactinospora; species Plantactinospora veratri. The sequence goes on along the minus strand of NZ_JAZGQL010000026.1, from coordinate 131,574 downwards.
CAGCCGTTTCGTGTGGAGATTTCCGAGTCGCACCTCAACGATCTCAGTCGCCGCCTGGCTGACGTCCGCTGGCCGGAGAAGCTACCGGATGTCGGTTGGGAGCGCGGCGTGCCGACGGGTTACCTCAAGGACCTGGTCGAGTCGTGGCGCACCGAGTTCGACTGGCGCGCCGTCGAGGCTCGTCTGAACGAGCACCCCCAGTTCACCGTGGACTTCGACGGCACGACCATCTACTTCATGCATGTGCGGTCGCCCGAGCCGGACGCCATGCCGATGATCATGACCCACGGCTGGCCCGGCTCGGTCGTGGAGTTCCTCGACGTCATCGGGCCGCTGACCGATCCGCGGGCACACGGCGGCGACCCGGCCGACGCATTCCACCTGGTGATCCCGTCGCTGCCCGGGTTCGGCTTCTCCGGGCCCAACCCGAACGCCGGCTGGAACAACCTGCGCACGGCCCAGGCGTGGGCGGAACTGATGCGCCAGCTCGGATACGACCGCTACCTGGTCCAGGCCGCCGACTTCGGCACGGGTGTGTCGCTGACGCTCGCCGGCATCGACGAGGAGCATGTGGCCGGGGTGCACCTCAACACCCTGCCTACCCCGCCCAGTGGTGACCCGGGCGAGCTCGACAACCTCGACGACGAGGACCAGGCGCGGCTGGCGCGGTCGGCCCGGTTCGTCCGGGAGCTCGCGGGATCGATGAAACTGCAGGCCACCCGGCCACACACGGTGGCGTACGCGCTGACCGACTCGCCGGTTGGGCAACTCGCCTGGATCGTCGAGAAGTACAAGGACTGGACGGACTCGGCGAGCGTTCCCGAGGACGCGGTGGACCGCGACCGCATCCTCGCCATCGCGAGCATCTACTGGTTCACCGGCACGGCCGGCTCCTCGGCCCAGTTCTACTACGAGATCGCCGAGAACCTGCCGATCAACGTGTCCACCGGCCGGTACCCGGCGATCAAGGCGCCGCTCGGCGTGGCAGTGTTCCCGCACGCGCCGTTCGTGCCGATCCGGCGCTTCGCCGACCGGGACTTCCCGTCGATCGTGCACTGGAGCGAGTTCGACCGGGGCGGCAACTTCGCGGCCCTGGAGGAGCCGGACCTGTTCGTCGAGGACGTCCGGACGTTCCGCCGGCTGATCAAGGAATGACATGACCCAGCAGCCGACCACGATCGAGGACTTCCGGGCGCTCGGCGCGCGGCTGAGCAACTGGGGCCGCTGGGGACCCGACGACCAGCGCGGCACCACGAATCTGATCACACCGGAGCGGCTGGTGGCAGCGGCCGGGCTGGTCCGGCGGGGCCGGGTTTTCGACCTCGGCATCCCGCTCGACGAGAATGGGCCGCAGCCGGGTGGTGGGCGGATCAACCCCGTACACCTGATGTCGGAGACCGGCGCCGAGCAGGTGTTCCCGGGCGGGTTCCGGTTCGCCGACGACTACATTTTCATGGCGCTGCAGGGCTCGTCGCAGTGGGACGCGCTGTCGCACGTGTTTTACGACGACCGGATGTACAACGGCTTCCCGGCCGGCGGCGTGACCGTCAGAGGGGCCGCGCACTGCGCGATCGACCAGCAGAGCGCGGGGATCGCCGGTCGTGGCGTGCTGCTGGACATCGCGGCGCTCAAGGGCGTCGACTGGCTGGAGGCCGGCACTGTCATCACCCCGGAGGACCTCGACGAGGCGGCCGAGCGGCAGGGCGGCGTCGAGGTCGGCCCGGGTGACATCCTGCTGTTCCGCACCGGCTGGCGCCGCAAGTTCCTGCGCGACGGCGACCGGGCCGCGTTCATGGCTGGCGAGCCCGGCCTCGGCCAGGCGTGCTGCGCGTGGCTGCGCGACCGGGACGTCGCCGCGGTCTGCTCGGACAACTGGGCCATCGAGGTGCTTCCGGGTGAGACCCCGGACGCGCTGCTGACCGTCCACATGGTTCTCATCCGCGACATGGGGATGACGCTCGGGGAGATCCTGGACTTCGAGGAACTCGCGGCCGACTGCGAGAGCGACGGTGTCTGGGAGTTCTTCTTCGTGGCGCCCCCGCTGAAGGTGAGCCGGGCGGTGGCGTCGCCGATCAACCCGCTCGCCATCAAGTAACCCGGATCCATATAACTCGGGCTCCCCGGCCGCCGGCCAGGGAGCCCGAGTGGTATGCCGCCTACAGGTACAGCGTGTCCGGCGCAAGGCCGCTCAGCACGCGGCCGTACAGCTCGAGGTTGGTCTCAGGCTGCATCAGAGCGTGCATGTTCATCGCCTCGATGTCGCGGGCGATGCGCTGGATCGGCACACTCGTGTAGATGGAGGAGCCGCCGCTGGCCCGGCGCAGGAGGTCCACGGACTCCTGGGCCAGGCGGCAGGCACGTCCCATGTCGGCCCGGGCCCGGGCACGGTCCTCGATCGTCCAGGCAGCCGCGGCGGCGACCTTGGCGTCCAGTTGCCCGGCGAGCCGCTGCGCGTGGAACTCGGCCTCGTCAGCGAGCAGGACGGCCTCGGCGAGCTTGAGGTGGGTCACCGGGGCGGCCGCCTGCGAGGTGTACGAGGTGTACGTGATGCCCCGCTGCGACATCCGCTGCCGGAACTGGTCGATGGCGGCCCGGGCCATGCCGACGGCGAGGCCGGACACGGAGGCGGCCGCAGCCGCCACGAGCGGAGCGCCGTAGATGCCGGTGCGGTTCGAGTCGTATCCCTCGGGCAGCGCGGACACCAGCGGCATGACCCTCGCGGCCGGGACGAACACGTTGTCCGCCACCGTCGTGACGCTGCCCGTCCCGCGCAGGCCCGAGGTGTGCCAGTCGTCGACGACCACCAGGTCCGAGAGCGGGGCGAGGGCCATCACCGGCCACGGGTCGCCACCCGGGCCTGGGGCCATGGCCACCAGGACCTGCCACTGGCTGTGCGGCGCGCCGCTGACGAAGCCCCACTTCCCGTTCACGACGTAACCGCCGTCGGCCGGCGTGGCCGTCGCCGACGGGCTCAGGGTGCCGCACGTGCGCAGGTCCGCGCTGGCGAGGACCTCGTCGCGCACCTCCGGCGGGAACAGCGAGGCCATCCACGAGGTGATCCAGCCGACCGACAGGGTCCAGGCCGCGGAGGCGTCGGCCCGCGCCAGCTCGGTGGCCACCGCGACCATGGTGGCTGCGTCACTCTCGTAGCCGCCGTTGGCCACCGGCACCCGCAGCCGGAACAGCCCGGCCTCGGTCAGCGCCTCGATCACCGTGTCGTGGATCCGGCGGTTCTCGTCGTTCCAGTCGGCGTACTCGGTCAGCACGGGCGCCAGTTTCGACGCCCGGTGCACCAGTTCGTCGTGCGTCGGTAGCTCGATGGCCTCCACCGCGTCCTCCTCGGGGCTTCGATCCAGGGACGTCGTGGCGAGTCCCTTCGGACAATGCGCCGTCCGGAAACGCAAACCGGCCGGTACCCGAATTGTCGGGCCGGCCGGAGCGGTGCTTCATCTTCGTCCGTGCGGCTCAGCCGCCCTGTGCCGGGTCACTCACCCACGGGCGGGCGTCACTCCTTGATGACGGACATGATGTTGCCGGCCGGGTCGCGGAACCAGGCGATCAGCGGACCGCCCTTGCGGAACACGCCGTCGTCGTCGACGCCGTCGAACTTCTCCATCTCCACGCCGCGCTCGCGCAGCCATGCCACCGCCGCGTCGATGTCATCGACCGGGAAGTTGAGCATCGTGTAGGTGGCCGGCTGGTGGTCCGGCTTGGGGTAAACCAGGATCTCCCGGTTGCCGCCCACATGCAGGTGCAGCATGCCGTACTCCTCGGTCACCGGGATCCCGAGCGTGTCGCGGTAGAACTCCTGCGCGCGGGGGATGTCGTCCACCGAGAACCCGTTGAACGCCACAGTACCCGCGAGCATCCCGGAGCCACCGCGGGCGGCGGCGAGGTACTCCGCGTTGAGTTCGATGATCTGCACGTAGTTGCCGTCCGGGTCCAGCAGTGTGCCGAACAGGCCGTCCTTGCGCTCCTCCAGCGGCGCGACCCAGGTCACGCCCATGCCGTCGAGGTGTGCGGCCACGCTGCGGGCATCCTTGACCTCGAAGTTGAGGATGACCCGCCCGGGTTCCACCGTCGTCGGGGCGACGTCGTCGCGACTGTCCACGAGCACGTCGAACCCGTCGAAGTCGAGAAAGCCGGACGGTTGCTGCGACGGGCCGAACGCGTCGATATACCAGGTGCGCAGCCGTTCCGGGTCGGCCGAACCGAGCAGAATGCTGCCGAGTCGTGGCGTCGACATTCAAGATCCTCCATGGGTTGATAGATGACCTCCATTCTTCAGCCTATCGAGAAATGGCGGCCGTCTTTTGCATCAACGCGGGCGTGAGTTGTACCGATCCGCCGACTCGGGCGGCCTCCGCCAGGATCTCGGTCGACCAGCGCGGCCACAGTCCGGCCAGGCGCGACGTCAGGATCACGACATCCACGGCGTGGTCGGGCAGCGGGGTGCGGATGCCGATGGCGTGGTAAGTGGCACCGAGCTCGGCCACCGCGTCGGCGTCGAAGTCCAGGGTCACCGCGCCGGCCAGCTCCGCCGGCAGGCGGCGGCCCGCACCGAACACCGCGAGGCGGCCGGGTGGCAGCTGCGGCAGCAGATCGGCCACCTCCGCCGCCACGTCGACTGACCGGGCCTGATCGATCCAGCCAAGCAGGAACCGGTAGTTCTCCTCCACCTCCAGCAGGTCATCGTCATTGTTCAGCAGGTTCCAGGCCAGCTCGGTCACCGGCTCCGGGAACCTGGCCATCATCCGGCGCATGTTCGCCATGACGTCGGCCAGGGCGTCGGCCAGGGGGGCCCGCTCGTGCGGTGCGTGCACCGCCCAGGCGGTGCGGCTGAGCCGGAATTCGAGGCCGGCCTTGAACAATCGGAAGCCCAGTTCCAGGTCGTCCAGACCCCAGCGGACTATACCCTCGTCGAAGCCGTCCACCCGCCAGTAGTCCTCGGCGGATATGGAGAAGTTGAGCCCCCAGAGCAGGACCCACGGTGCGACCATCCGGCCGAGGTCGAAGTCGGTCTTGACGAACGCCGCGTGCCGGGCGTCGAAGAAGGGCTCCGAGTCGTGGAACCGAGCGACGACCTCCTCCGGCAGCGACTCGGCCACTGCCTCGGCCAGACCGGGGGGAGGTGGCTTTTCGAAGTCGTAGCCCCAGGTGTAGCCCGCCACGACCAGATGTTCGCCCTCGGCGTGGGCCGCGACGTGCTCGTGCAAGAAGTCCGGCCCGACGTATACGCCGCTGTCGAGGAAGACCAACAGCGGCGCTTCGGCCAGCCGGGCGCCGGCGTTGCGGACCAGGCACACTCGGTTGCCCTCGTCCGGCTGGAAGTGGTATTTGATCCGCAGCTGCTGTGACGCCTCTTCGACCACCGCGCGGCTGCCGTCGGACGAACCGTCGTCAGCGACGACGACCTCGAACTCGTCGACCGGCATCCGCTGCCGGGTGAGGTTGCGCAGCGTCTCACGCAACAGCTCCCGCCGGTTGTAGGTCGGGATGACCACCGTCACCCTCGGAACTGAGCCTGCTGTCCTGGTAGTGATCACCTTGCCAGTGTGCGGGCGGCGGTCTCCGTACTCATCTCCCAGAGTGCCATCCGCGTCGCATTCACGAAGGTGCGCCCGTGACGGCGGCCGAGTGAGGCTGCATGGTGTCGCCGAGGCTCTGGAGGAGACACCGTGAGCGCGTCACGCGTTTCCGTGATCGTCCCGACATACAACCGGGCCGAGCTGCGCGGATACACCCTCGCCTCGGTGACCAGGCAGACCCTGCCGGTCGACCGCTTCGAGGTCCTGGTGTGCGACGACGGGTCCACCGACGACACGGCCGCCGTCGACCACCGGCTGTTGGTCCCGAAGTACGACTCGCCGGTCGTCCCGTTGCTCATGGCGCTGCCGACGATCAACCCCTTCAACATCAACGACGTCATCGAGGCGCTCGGTCTGGACACGACACCCGGACGCGCCTGGTCCGCGCGTGAGGACCTGCTGCACATCGGCTCATTTCGGTAAGGGGAGAGGGTTCATGTCTGTCGTCAACGAGATGCCGCGTACGGTGCGGACCGCGGAGGAACTCGCCGAGATCGACCGGCGGGTGCTGGTGCACCCGCACCACCACGGCGGCCGGCAGGAGCGCATCACCATCGTCCGCGGTGACGGTTGCTCGGTGTGGGACGCGAAGGGTGTGGAGCTGCTCGACGTCATGGGCGCCGGCAACTGGGTCGCGCAGGTCGGGCACGGCCGCCGCGAACTGGCCGACGCGGCGGCGCGCCAGATGGGCACGCTGGAGTACTACACCAGCTTCGACATCTTCGCCAACGACCAGTCCATCACGCTCGCGCAGCGGCTGGTCGACCTGGCGCCCGACGGCCTGGACCGGGTGTTCTTCACCAACGGCGGGTCCGAGAGCGTGGAGACCGCCTTCAAGTTCGCACGGCTCTACCACCACCACCGCGGCGAGCCCGACCGCACCTGGTTCATCTCGCGGAACTTCGCCTACCACGGCTGCACCTTCGCCAGCGGCACCGCCACCGGGTTCCCCGGTATCCACGAGGGCATCGGGCCGGAGTTCCCGAACGTGGCCCGGGTCTCGGCCCCGCACCCCTACCGGGCGCCGGACCTGTGTCCCGGCCGGGATCTCACCGACTTCCTCATCGAGGAGTTGACCGCCACCATCGAGCGGATCGGCCCGGGCAACGTGGCGGCGATGATCGGCGAGCCGGTGATGGGCGGCGCGGGGATTCTCGTACCGCCCGCCGACTACTGGCCGCGCGTCCGTGAGCTGCTGTCGCGCCACGGGATCCTGCTCATCGCCGACGAGGTGGTCACCGGCTTTGGCCGGACCGGCTCCTGGTACGACTCGGCCGACCGCGGGATGCGAGCCGACGTGGTGGTTGTGGCGAAGGGCCTCACCAGCGGCTACGCCCCGCTGGGCGCGGTCCTGGTGAGCGACGCGATTGCCGAGACCATCGCGGGCGGCGACACGTACCTGTTCCACGGACACACCTACTCCGGCCACGCCACCGCGTGCGCGGTCGCGCACGCCAACCTCGACCTGCTCGAGCAGGAGGGGCTCGTGGAGCGTTCCCGCACGATCGGCACGTGGCTCAGCGAGGCCCTGGCGCCGCTGGCCGACCTGCCGATCGTCGGCGAGGTGCGGGTGGCCGGCGCCACCGTCGGTGTGGAGCTGGTGGCCGACCGGGAGAGCCGGGAGCCGCTGATGGCCGACTGGGTGACCGTCGCCCTGCGCAACGACCACCGGGTGGCGGCGCGGGAGTACGGCAACACCCTGGTCATGGCCCCGCCGCTGGTGATCTCCCGGCCCGAGGTCGACCGCGCCGCGCAGGCGCTGGCCGACGTGCTCCGCCGCCGGCCGGCCGGCCGCTCGTGATGGAGTCCTACGACTACGTCGTCGTCGGCGCCGGCACCGCGGGTTGCGTGCTCGCGGCGCGGCTGAGCGAGGACCCCGACGTGACGGTGTGCCTGCTCGAGGCCGGGCCCGGCGACGACTCGGACAACATCCGCGTCCCGGCGGCCGGCGGAAAACTGCTGCGCTCGCAGTACGACTGGGACTACAACAGCAACGAGGAGCCGCAGCTGGGCGGGCGCCGGCTCTACCTGCCGCGCGGGCGGGTCCTCGGCGGCACCAGCGCGGTGAACGGCATGGTGCACATCCGCGGCAACGCCCGCGACTTCGACGAGTGGCACCAGCCCGGCTGGACGTACGAGACGATGCTGCCGTACTTCGTCCGTAGCGAGGACAACGAGCGCGGCGCCTCGGCGTACCACGGGAGCGGCGGCCCGCTGCCGGTCGCCGAGGGGCGGTCGCGCAACCCGATGGCGGCGGCCTTCGTGCGTGCCGCGGTAGAGGCCGGGTTCCCGAGCAACGACGACTTCAACGGCCCCAGCCAGGACGGCTTCGGCTTCTACCAGGTGAACCAGCGCAACGGGCGGCGGTGCAGCGCCGCGGCGGCATACCTGCACCCGGCGGCCACCCGGCCCAACCTGACCGTGCGCACCCGCGCCCACGCGCACCGGGTCCTCGTCGAGGGTGGCCGGGCGTGCGGGGTCCGGGTACAGCGGTTCGACGAGGTCGTCGACATCCGGGCGCGGCGTGAGGTGATCGTGGCCGCCGGGGCGTACAACTCGCCGCAGTTGCTGATGCTCTCCGGGGTCGGCCCGGCCGACCGTATCGCGGCGCTGGGTCTGCCGGTCCTTGTTGACCTGCCCGAGGTCGGCCGCAACCTACAGGACCATCCCGCCACCTATCTGGTCTTCACCCACGACGAACCGGTCAGCCTGCTCTCCGCTGGTGAGGAACGGCACGTGCGCCAGTTCGAGGCGGACGGCAGCGGGCCGCTGTCGTCCAACGTGCCGGAGGCTGGTGGCTTCGTCCGCACCCGCGACGGACTCGACGCCCCCGACGTGCAGTACCACGTGTTGCCGGTGGCGTTCGTCGAGTGCGCCCTCGGCGAGTCCACCGAGCACGGCATCTCGTTCGGCCCGTGCGTGCTGCGGCCGGCCAGCCGCGGCGAGGTCACCCTCGCCTCCGACGACCCGACCGCCAAGCCACGCATCCGGCACCGGTACTACGAGCAGGCGTCGGACCTGCGGACGATGACGGCCGGGCTGCGCATCGCCCTGGAGTTCGCCCGGCAGCCGGCGCTCCGGCCGTACACGGTGCGCCCGTTCGCGATGCCGGCCTCCACCACCGAGGCCGACCTGCACGCCTTCCTGCGGGCACACACCCAATCGATCTTCCACCCGGCCGGCACCTGCGCGATCGGGACCGTGGTGGACGAGGACCTGAGGGTGTACGGCGTGGACGGCCTGCGCGTGGTGGACGCGTCCGTGATGCCGCTCGTGCCCAGGGGCAACACCAACGCCCCGACGGTCGCGGTCGCCGAGCGGGCGGCCGACCTGATCCGTGGCCGCACCGACGCGACCCGGGCCCGCACCAGCCTGATGGAGGCACACCGATGAGTGAGAAACTCGGCATGCGGGCGGTGGTGCTCGGTGCTGGAATAGCGGGCCTCGTGACGGCCCGGGTGCTGGCCGACCGGTACGCCCAGGTCGTGGTCGTCGAACGCAACACCGTGGTCGGCGTGACCGACCCGCGTCCCGGTGTCCCGCAGGGCCACCACGCGCACGCGCTGCTGGCCCGCGGACACGAGGCGATGGAGCAGCTCTTCCCCGGCATGCAGGCCGACCTGACTGCGGACGGCGTGCTCAGCGGAGACCTGTCCGGGGAGTTGCGCTGGTACTTCCGCGGTCGCGCGCTGCAGCAGGGGCATTCGGGCCTGATCAGCGTCTCGGCGAACCGGCCGACGCTGGAGGCGTACGTGCGCCGGCGGGTGGTCGAACTGCCCAATGTGGTGGTGCGCGAGCGCACCGTGGTGCAGGCACTGGTGACGACCAGCGACCACGCCCGGGTCAACGGGGTGCGGGTCGTGGGCGACGACCCGGAGGCGACACCCGAGACGATCGAGGCCGACCTGGTGGTCGACGCGACGGGACGCGGCAGCCGCACCCCGGCCTGGCTGGAACAGCTCGGCTACGAACGGCCGGCGGAGGACAAGGTCCGCATCGACCTGGCGTACGTGTCGCAGTACTTCCGGTTGCGCAGCGACCCGTTCGGCGACGACCTGGCGATCAACTCCGTGCCGCACCCGGGCAACCTGCGCGGCGCCTTCTTCGGCAAGTTCCCCGACGGCGTGGCCCTGCTGTCACTGACCGGCATCCTCGGCGACCACCCGCCGCGCGACCGCGAGGGTTTCCTTGAGTTCGCCCGCTCGCTGGACGCGCCGGAGATCTACGAGGCGGTCCGCACCGCGGAGCCGCTCACCGAGCCCGCGATGTTCCGGGTGCCGGCCAGCGTTCGGCGCCGGTACGAGAAGCTGACCCGCTTCCCCGACGGCCTGCTGGTCGTTGGCGACGGGGTGTGCGCCTTCAACCCGGTCTACGGGCAGGGCATGACGGTGGCCGCGATGGAGGCGACCGCGCTGGCCGAGCACCTGCGCCACGGCGCCGTACGCCCGCGGGAGTTCTTCCAGACCGTGGGGCGCATCGTCGACGGGCCCTGGGAGACCTCCGTCGGTGGCGACCTTGCCCTGCCCGGGGTCGAGGGGAAGCGGACGGCCAAGGACAAGATGGGCAGCAAGTACATCGCCCGGCTGCACACCGCGGCGCAGCGCGACGGCGCGCTCACCGCGGCGTTCTTCCGGGTGGCCGGCCTGGTCGACCCGCCGACCGCGCTGATGAAGCCCGGCCTGATGGCCCGCGTGATGCGCACCGCCCGCAAGGTCGACGCCGAGGCTGTCCCGGCCACGCGGCCCGATGCCACCGTCGGTCGACGCGCCGTCGTGGTGGGCGGCAGCATGGCGGGAACCCTCGCGGCGCGGGTGCTGTCGGACCACTACCACGAGGTGGTCGTCGTCGACCGCGACGAGGTGCTCGGCGTCGACGTTCCCCGGCGCGGCACGCCGCACACCGCGCACGCGCACGGACTGCACGCGCGCGGTTACCTGATCCTGACCGAACTCTTCCCGGGCCTGCGCTCGGACCTGCAGAGCCGCGGCGTGCCGGTGGGCGACCTGGGGGAGATGCGCTGGTACTTCGACGGCCGGCGGTTGCAGCCGGCGCGCACCGGCCTGCTGTCCGTGACCGCGCAACGGCCGATCCTGGAGGAGTACCTGCGGTCCCGGGTCGCGGCGCTGCCCAACGTGACGTACCGGCAGGGCATCGAGCTGACCGGTCTACGGGCCACCGCCGACAACCGGCGCGTCACCGCGGTGGCGCTGCGCGACGTGGTGACCGGGACGGAAAGCGTACTCGATGCGGACCTCGTCATCGACGCCACCGGGCGCGGCTCCCGCCTGCCGGTGTGGCTGGAGCAGCTGGGGTACCAGCGGCCGGACGAGGAGCGCATGAAGATCGGCTTGGCGTACACCACCCGGCTGTACCGCAAGCGGCCGGAGATGTTCGACGGCACCCAGTCCATCAACCCGGTCGCGTCGCCGACGCACCCGCGCGGCGCGTTCTTCGGGCAGGTCGGCGAGGACGAGTGCATCGTGTCGCTGACCGGGATTCTGGGCGATCACCCGCCGACGGACCCCGACGGGTTCCTGGACTTCGCCCGGTCGCTACCGGTGCCGGACGTGTACGACGGGCTGCGCGACGCCGAGCCGCTGACCGAGCCCGTGACGTTCACCTTCCCGGCGAGCCTGCGCCGCCGGTACGAGCGGCTGTCCCGCTTCCCGGAGCGCCTACTCGTGCTCGGCGACGCGGTCTGCAGCTTCAACCCGGTCTACGGCCAGGGCATGACGGTCGCCGCCATCGAGGCCATGACGCTGCGCAAGTGGCTGCTCCGCGGCGCGCCGCCCGAGCCGCGCGGGTTCCTGCGCGACATCGCCCGCGTCGTGGACGTGCCGTGGCAGATCTCCACCAGCGGCGACCTCGACTTCCCGGGAGTGCCGGGCAAGCGGCCGGCGATGGTGCGGTTCGGCAACGCGTACATGGCCCGGGTGCAGTACGCGGCGACCAAGGACCCGGCGATCACCGCGGCGTTCATGCGGGTGGCCGGACTGATCGACCCACCGACCACGCTGATGCGCCCCGGCATCGTCCGGCGCGTGCTGCGGCTCTCGCGCGACCGCACGGCCGCGCCGGCCGCTAGACCCGTCACCGCATCCGACCGCATCGAGAAGGTTGAGAGGGCCGTACCGTGAGACCGTTCCGGATCGAGATCCCGCAGGCCGACATCGACGATCTGAACCGCCGGCTGGACGACGTCCGGTGGCCCGCGCCGCTGGGCGACGACGACTGGAGCCGCGGTGTGCCGGTCGGGTACCTGCGCGAGCTCGTCGGATACTGGCGCACCCAGTACGACTGGCGGGCCGCCGAGGCCGAGCTGAACCGGTACCCGCAGTTCATCGCCGAGATCGACGGTGCCACGGTGCACTTCCTGCACGTGCGCTCCCCGGAGCCGGACGCGGTGCCGATGCTCGTCACCCACGGTTGGCCGGGTTCCGTGGCCGAGTTCCTCGACGTGATCGGTCCGCTGACCGACCCTGCCGCGCACGGCGGCGACCGGGCCGACGCGTTCCACCTCGTCATTGCCAGTCCGCCCGGGTTCGGCTTCTCCGGCCCGGCCCGTCCGGGATGGCACGCGGGCACCATCGCGCCGGTCTGGGCCGAGCTGATGAACCAGCTGGGCTACGACCGGTACGTGGTCCAGGGCGGCGACGCCGGCTCGGTCATCTCGCAGCAGGTCGCCGCCGTGGCGCCAGATCATGTCATCGGGTTGCACGTCAACATGCTGATGACCTTTCCGTCCGGCGACCCGGAGGAACTGGCCGGGCTCAGCGAGGTCGACCAGGCGCGTCTCGCACTCATGGGCCGCTTCGACGCGGAGCTGTCCGGGTACATGAAGCTGCAGTCGACCCGGCCGCAGACCCTGGCGTACGCGTTGACGGACTCGCCCGTGGGCCAGCTGGCCTGGATCGTGGAGCGGTTCCGGGAGTGGACCGACGCGGCAAAGGTGCCCGAGGACGCGGTGTCGAGGGACCGGTTGCTGACCATCGTGACCATCTACTGGTTCACCGCCACCGCCGGCACGTCGGCCGCGCTCTACTACGAGGGCGCGGAGGGCATGCGCGCGATTGCCTCCGGCTGGCGGCCCGAACCGGTACGGGTCCCGGCCGGCGTCACGGTGTACCCGCACGATCCCTTCCAGCCGTTGCGCGGGCTGGCGCACCACTACCTGGCCGACATCGTGCGGTGGAGCGAGCCCGACCGGGGTGGCCACTTCGCCGCGATGGAGGAGCCGGACCTGTTCGTCGACGACGTGCGGGCCTTCGTCCGTACCGTGCGGTGACGGCAGGACGGTCGGTGTACCGTGCCAATCTTCGCGCATGCGCGGTGACCTGCTCTTCTGCTGCTCGGGTCAGAGTGCACGGTGGTACTTGTTGATCGAGGATGGGTGGGTCTGCTGGCAACGGTCGAGATCGTGATGGTGGGCCAGGCATCTAGCACTGGCTGGGTGGGGCGGAGGTGAACTACAACATCCGCGTGCGCTTCGAGGCTCCCGGCAGGGCGTCGTACCAGGACCGCCCACGACCCGGCGGGAGTAGGCGTCAACAACGACCGCGAGGTAGAGGAAACCCTCCCGGGTGCGCAGATAGGAGATGTCCGCGACCCACAGCCGGCTCGGGGCGGTCGAGGTGAACTGCCGCTGCACCAGATCCGGCGCGGTCGCCGTGGACACGGCCCTGCGGCGGGACCCGACCCCAGAAGCTCCCGGCAGGACGCGGTCCTGGTACGACGCCCTGCCGGGGATTTCCTCCTATGTGGGTGATCGCCACGCCGCAGGCTTCAATCCGTGATCTTTAACGCCGGCCGAGATTGCAACGATCACTAACATGGATTGTTGCTGCCGCCGTCGTTGAGATTCCCGCTATAGACCCAGCCGTCAATAGTGGTACCTGCCACGCGCAGGTGGGTCCACCTGTTGCCGTAGATGTTCAGAAAGTAGCAGTGGTAGTAGAGCGTCTCTCCGCTGTACGCGTAGTTGTCGATGGTGCAAGTGTCGTACGGCCCGGAGCGCATTGCCGCGTATGACCGCCCAGACTCGACATACCCGACGTCACCATCCACGTTGGACCAAAAATAGGAGCAGACACCGAGGGTGCCCGCGTCACCCGCGCCGCTCGGAGCGGCCGTCAGTACGTTCGGCTTCGACTCGGCCGCACTCGCTGGCGCTGCCACGAAGGATAATGCCAGCACACTCAGCATCAGTGCCGCCGCCATGCGGACTTTTCTGGTCATGGATGTTCCTCTCCAAGCAAGACAGACGTCCACACGGGATCCTCGATCCCTGGACCGTTTACGGCTTGAGTCTCGGCCTCCACCGTGCACGTTCCGTTGAGGATGCGTGCAGGCCTGGTTGACGTCGACGCGGGCGGGCCCGGCGATCAAAGGTGCCGGAGCCGGTCGCGGATTTGTTCCGCCGCCGGGTGGTCCAGCGCGTCGAGGATCTCCAGGGCGAGCTTCCAGGCGTCGCGGGCGTCCTCGCGGTTATCCGCACGCTGATGGACTTCGCCGAGTTCGATCCAGATCCGGGCCTCGTAGTAGCGGTCGCCGAGGCTCTGGTAAAGCTCGATTGCGTGTCGGTAGCACCGCACGGCCTGCTGCTGCCGCCCGAGGTGCTGGTGGGCTGTACCGAGGCTTCCCCAGGTGCTGGCCTGGCCCCGGCGGTCCCCGATGCGCCGCTGGATCGCCAGGGCCCGCTCGCAGTCGTCGACCGCCTCACGATGCTGCCCGAGGTGGTCGCGGTACCAGCCGATCGCGGCGATCGCCATCGCCGCCGCGCTCGGATCGCCGACCACCTCGATCAGTTCCAGCCCTCGCTGGGCGACGTCCAGCGCCGCCTGGTAACGGCCCTGCCGTTCGAGCACCGCCCCGAGGCTGTGGCAGGTGTACGCCTGCTGCCGCAGGTCACCGGCCTGCTCGTAGCGATCCAGCGCGGTCCGGAGCTGCGCCTCGGCGTCGGCGATACGACCCAGTTGGGCGTAGGCGCAGCCGAGGTCACGGTGGGTGTGCGCCTGGGCAATCGGATCGGGCAGCCCGATCGCGGCCCGGAGCGCAACGCGCTGTATGCGGGCCCAGTCGTGCCAGTGCCCCTGCCGGTCGAAGAACTCGGTAAGGGTCCAGGCCAATTGCCAAGTGTGGGCGTGGGCTCCCGTACTGGCGGCCAACTCCACCATCGCGATCAGCCCGGCGTGTTCGGCGCGGAACCACAACAGGGCCCGTTCCTCGTCGACGACCTGCTCCCGGACGGCACCCGGTTCGGCCGGCGGGAGCGCGATCGGTTCCCGAAGCGGTCGTAACAGCCTCGCGGCGGCGTAAGCGGTGTGCAGGTAGTGGTCGAATAACCGGTACAGTGCGGCAGCTCGGGCGTCGTCGTTCTCCGACCCGAGAAGTTCGACGGCGTACGCGCGAAGCAGGTCGTGGCAGGTGTACCGGCCAGGGACGTGCTCGAACACCAGGTGCGCCCGGGTCAGTTCGGCCAACAGCGGTCGTACCTCCCGGACCGGTACGCCGAGCAGGCTGGCTGCCGCCGGCGCCGCGAAGTCAGGGCCCGGGTGGAGCCCGAGTAGCCGGAACAGCCGTCCGGCCCCGAGGCCGATCGACGCGTACGACCAGGAGAACAGCGCGCGCAGGTCGGGTCCCTCGTCGCAGGCGAAGGCGTCGAGTGGGCCCTCGGCGCTACGCAGCTCGTCGGTGACAGCCGCTAGGGCTACCTGAGGGTGGGCCGCCGCGCGGGCGGCCACCAGGGCGAGCGCCATCGGCAGCCCGACGCATCGCCGGACGATGTCGTCCACGGCGTGCGGCTCGGCGGCCACCCGGCTTGCTCCGAGGCGACCGGCGAGCAGCTCGCGGGCGTCCCGATCGGCCAGCAGGCCGAGTGGCAGCGCGTGCGCGCCCACGGCGATGATCAGGCCCGACAGCCGGTTGCGGCTGGTCACCAACACCAGGCACCCCGCCGCGCCCGGCAACAGTGGCCGG
This sequence comes from Plantactinospora veratri, assembly GCF_036421995.1. Lineage (NCBI taxonomy): Bacteria > Bacillati > Actinomycetota > Actinomycetes > Micromonosporales > Micromonosporaceae > Plantactinospora > Plantactinospora veratri. The sequence goes on along the minus strand of NZ_JAZGQL010000026.1, from coordinate 116,011 downwards.
ACCTGCTCCGTATCGCGGGCGTTGTCCAGCAGTACCAGCACCCGCCGCCCAGCGAGCGCACTGCGGTACAGGGCGGACTGACCCGCCAGGTCGGCCGGTATCCGGTCCGGCGGCACGGCAAGGGCCTGCAGGATTCCCCGGAGGGCGTCGGCGGGATCTAGCTTCGCCTCGGCGTCGAAGCCCCGCAGGTTCAGGTAGAGCTGCCCGTCGGGGAACCGGTCGGCGACCCGACGGGCCCAGTGCACGGCGAGGCTCGTCTTGCCGATCCCGGCGGTGCCGGACAGGACGCAGACGGTGACCGCCTGGGGCGGAGTGCCGGCCGCCGACAGTGCGGCGTCCAGTTGAGCGAGTTCCTCCCCACGCCCGCTGAAGCCGCGTACCCCGAGCGGCAGTTGGGCGGGCGCCCCGGCCGGTGGTCGTGGGGGTGGCGGGTCCGGTGTGGCCGTAACCCCGCTGGGTGCCGACGGCGGCCCGCCGGGCTGTTCCGTGCCGACCGGCAGCGCCCGACGCAGAATCGTCCGGTGCAGGTCCTGTAGGGCAGGTGAGTCGAGCCCTCGCTGCCGGAGCAGGCCGATGCCGTCCCGGCAGACCGTGGCAGCCTCGTCGACCCGCTGCTCCCGGTAGAGCGCCGTTGCGAGCAGCCGGCGTACGGCCTCGTCGTACGGGTCCGCCATGATCGCGCTGGTCAACTCGCCGATCACCTCCGCGTGCCGGCCCAGCGCGGTGAGCGCCTCCGTATAGGTGCGGCGGGCGGCCCGCCGCAATCCGTCGAGCCGGGCCACCTCAGCGAGCGCGAACGGCCGGTCGGACACGTCGGCGTAGGCGGGGCCTCGCCACAGAGCCAGGGCCGTGTCGATCGTCGCAACGGCGGCGCCCGCCTCGCCCGCGAGTACCAGTTCGCGGGCGGTTCGGTAACTGTCCTCGAAGCGGTGTGCGTCAACGCACTCGGACGGCATCCGCAGCTGGTAACCGGCTCCGCCGCCGGTACCTGTGGTAACCAGCACCGAACTGCCGTTTTCGTCCGGCGATGACAGCGCGCGGCGGAGGTTCGAGATGTGGCTACGCAGCGTCGCCGCGGCACCAGCAGGGGCGGACGGACCCCAGAGCCGATCCACCAACCGGTCCGCCGACACCACCCGGCCGTGCTCGATCAGCAGTATTGACATCAGCACGGTCTGCCGTGGACTGAGCCGGATCGGGCAGTCGGCCCGCTCGGCCCGCATCGGTCCAAGTACGCGGACATTCAGCTCCCCCGTCACCCGCGCCCTCCGTTACACGAACGGCCCCGCCATGTGATGAGGCCTTCCACCATCTCGGGCCACTTCGATAACAATAGGTGTTCGTAGATGCTGGACCGAGACCCGCCGCTACATGGGCCTGGAACCACTCAACCTGGCCCAGATCGACAGGCGAACCCGCGACGAACCCACCGCTATCGGCATGCCAACGCGCCCGGCGGATTTGTGACTTCCAGGTGGAGGAAATGCCGAAGCCGCAGCGGATTCCGCCGTGCTGCTTTTCCGCGTGGCCGACGCGACGCTAGCATCGGGTCCCGTGATCGTATGGGTCAACGGCACGCACGGAGTAGGCAAGACAACCACCAGTGCACTGGTGCAGCAGCTGATCCCGGGTTCACGGGTGTTCGACGCCGAGAAGGTCGGCGAGACACTCATGGACATCACGCCGGGGCTGCCCGAGACGGACAACTTCCAGCACTGGCCGCCGTGGCGGCCACTCGTCGTCGAGACCGCCCACCGCGTCCTCGACTACGCCGGCGGCACTCTGGTGATCCCCATGACGGTCCTGGTCGAGCAGTACTGGCACGAGATCAGCGCGGGCCTCGACCAGCATGCCATCCCGGTCAGGCACTTCGTCCTCCACGCCGACCAAGACACCCTCCGCCGGCGCATCGAGGGGCAACATCCCGTCCCCTCCCCGTTCCGCCTCCAATACCTCAAGCCTTACGCCGAGGCAGCCCGCACATGGCTACACGCCGAGGCCGAGGTCGTCGACACCACGCACCTCACGCCCCCCCAAGCCGCCCTGCAGATCGCAGGAGCCCTCAAGACCGGATAACCCCTCGGGTCGATGATCACCATTGGTTCAGAGAATCCAGCGACAGCGACTTCACTCGCCCGGCCTCCCGGATCCGCGAATCCGGCCTCACCGTCTACGGCTTCGGCGAGCGGAAGATTGCAGACCACCCCATCGGCGACGCCGTCGTCCTCCCCGCACCACCCGCCTGGTCAGCCCAGCGCGCGGCGCAACTCGGCCGCAGTGGTGGTGCCGAGCCGACGATGGGCCTCCCGGAGCAGCGTGCCGACGGTGTCCAGGTGCAGGACCGTCGCGTGGGCGATCTCGGCGTCGGAGTGCCCGTCGGCGGCGAGCCGGGCGACCCGGCGCTGACCCGGATCGAGGGCGTCCGCCCGGCGCGGACGCAACTCGGCCGGGGCGCCGACGGCCGCCAGCCGGCGTACGAGGCTGTCGCGCAGGGCCAGCGCGCCGTGCTCGTCGGCCAGGGTCAGAGCGGCGGACAGCGGCGCCCGGGCGTCGCGTCCGGTACGGGCCAGCGCGGCGCCGAGGTCCGCGAGGGTCTGCGCGTACTCCAGGCGGATCGGCGTCTCGGAGAGGATCCGGGCGGCCTCCTCCAGCAACTCCACCGCCGAGCCCGGTCGCAGGGTGGCGAGGGTGCGCAGGGCCCGGCCACGGGCGAGCGGGGCGCCGAACCGTTCGGCCCGGTCCCGCCCGACGGTCGCGATCTCCCACGCCTCGTCCGGAGCGGAGTGTCGCAACGCGCGGGCGAGATCGAAGCGCCACGGGCAGAGCGACGGATTCAGCAGGTGCGCGCTCTCCAGCCACTGCCCGGTGCGGCGCAGTGTGGCGGCGGCTCTGCCATGCTGGCCCTGGGCGAGTTCGAGGGCTCCCCGCACCGCCTGCGGCACCGGCAGCGCCAGGGCGTCCCGCCGAGGAGTGCCGTAGTCGCGGGCGGCCCGGACGGCCACCGCGCGGTCGAGGTCGCCCCGGGCGAGCAGCGACTCGATGAGGGTACCGATGGCGAACTGCTCGGCGGGGGTCTCCGGCCCGGTACGGTCGGCCAGCCGCAGCGCGATCTCGGCGTCGGCGATCGCGTCCGCCGGCCGGCCGTGCCGCAGCGCCAGGGTGGCCTGATGGGTCCGGGTGAAGGCGAGATGGGTGCCCCGCCAGCCGTTCCGGTCGAACTCCTCGTCCGCCTGGTCGAAGATGCCGGCCGCGACGGAGAGCCGGTCGGAGTAGAGGTGGACGAACGCGGTCATGGTCGCCACCTCCATGCCCGCGTCGAGATCGGCGAAGGTCACGCCCTGTCGCAGCACCGGCCTGATGGCCCGCGCCGCCTCGGTCCGGGGCTCGCCCCGCAGCACCAGGCTCCAGGCGTGCACGGTGGTCAGCAGCCGCCGCACGTGGTCGACCCCGGGCTGCGGTGGAGCGATCCGGTCGAGCTGCCGCATCCGGTCGGGCCGGCGCGGGTCGTCGGCCCACCAGGTCGCCCAGAGCAGTTGCTCGGCCCGCAGTTGCTCGCGTAACCGGTCGTCCCGGCAGCCCCGGATGGCCCGGTCGAGGAGTCGGACGGCGTCGCCGAGCCGGTTGGCGTACGCGTAGGTCTTGGCGAGCGCGATCGCGACCTCGGTACGTAGGGCGTCGTCGGGGGCCTGTCGGTAGGCGGCGAGCAGTTCGGGCAGGGCGGCTCCCACCTCACCCAGCGCCAGCGCCTGACCGTGCCGCAGCCGGATCCGGCAGCGCCGCCCGGCCGGCGGTGGTTCCTGGACCGCGCGGCCGAGGTACCGGGCGGCGGTGCCGGCGAGCCCGGAGGCCATCGCCTCGTCGGCCGCGGCGCACAGCCGGTCGACCACCCACGGGTCGCCGGAGGTGCGGGCCCGGAGCAGGTGTGCGGCCACCACGCCGGAGTCGGCGTCCTCGTCGTGCAGCAGCCGGGCCGCCGCGAGGTGGGTGTCGCTGCGCTGCGAGGGTTCGATGTCGTCGTACACCGCGCCTCGGATGATCGGATGGCGGAAGTCCACCGTGTACCTCTCGGTCAGGATCGCGGCCCGGCACAGCCGGTCGTACTCCCGCTTGCCGTCGTCGGCGGAGAGCCCGGCGAGCCGGCTGGCCCGGTCGAGCGGGGTTCCGGGGCCGAGTACCGCGATCGTCCGGGCCAGCCGCTGCGCCGCCGGGCCGAGCCCGCGCAGTCGTTCGTTGAGATGGATCACGACCTGTCGGGGGGTGAGCCGGGCGACCTCGGTCGCGGACCCGGCCGTCGGCGCGAGGCCGCGCTCGCGGGCCAGGTCGAGCATCCACCGGAGGTAGAAGGGGTTACCACCGCTGTGCCGCAGCAACGCCGCGCAGAACGTCTCGTCGGCGTCGTCCGCCCGGCGGCCCGGACCACGGCCGACGATGGTACGCACGGCGTCGAGACTGAGCGGTCGGGGCCGGACGACCCGGGTGGCGCGCAGTGCGATCCGCGTGAGCGCCGGGCCGGACGTCGGCTCGTCGGGCCGGAGGGCGAGCACCAGCACCACCGGCAGGCCAGCCAGTCGTTCGGCGAGGAACTCCAGCCAGTCCAGCGACTCCTGGTCGAGCCAGTGCGCGTCGTCGACCGCCAACATCAGTGCCTGGTCCGGCCCGGCGGCGTCGGTGGCGTTGACCACGAGCCAGTAGAGCGCCTCGGTGAAGCCGATCATGCCTCCGGCGATGCCCTGTTGCCGGTGCGGCAGGCCGAGGGGAATCCGGGCGAACGCCGCGGCGCCGGCGAAGAGCGCCCGTTGCCGGCGCGGGTCGTGGTCGGCCACCCAGCGCCCGAGCATCGTCCGGACGGCACCGAAGGCCATCGTCTGGTCGCGCTGGTTGCCCCGTACGGTCAGCGGGGTGATGCCGCGGACGGCGCTCTCCGCGCGGATCCGGGCGAGCAGTTCGGACTTGCCGATTCCGGCGGCACCCTCGATCACGATCGTCGCGCCGGCCCGGGCCCGGACGTTCTCCAGCACCGACGAGCACGCGTCCAGGTCCCCGTCGCGTTCCAGGATGCCGTTGTCGGCGGCGGTGTGGCCCGGCAGCCGGAGTGCGTCCAGTACGTGCCGTTCGTCGAGTCCGGTTCGTCCGCTGGCGCGGGCGGCGGAGAGGCAACCGGAGATGACCTTGCTGACGAACTCCGGCCGCAGGCCCCGTTTTCCGGACATCGCCTCAGAGAACGTGGCGGCGGCCATGCCGCTGCGTCGGGCCAGCGTCGCGTCGGTGGGGGCACCGACGACCCGTTGCAGGGTACGCAGTTGGCGGCGGAGCTGGTCGTCGGAGTCCGGGTACGCCATGTCCGCCTCCTCACCCCGCCGGACGCGGCCTCCACCGTCCACCGTAGTGGTCGGGTACCCGTAATCGTTCGGTTCTTCGGCGCCGGTGGTGGGGTTGTCGGTCGGGCGGCTGCAATGGGCTGCATCGATTCGACGGCGGCATCCGACCCGCAGGGGTTCGGGTGCCACGGAGGGGGAAATGATGATCAGGAAGACTCTGGTGGCGATGGCCACCCTCGCACTGACGGTGACGGGGCTGGTGGTCGCGTCGCCTGTTCCGGCGGCGGCCGGAGCGGGCGCGGCGGTCGCCTGCCAGCCGACGTCCTGGCGGTTCGTCAACCGGTGGAACCAGGACCCCAACGGGTACGGCTGCGCCACCTCGGCGGAGTACCAGACCTACAACAACGGGTGGGGGCAGAACTTCGCCAACGGCCAGATCAGGACCTCGCCGATGCAGGGTACGAACATGGTCGTCTCGATCATGCGGTACACCTACTGGGACGGAAGCAGCACGCAGTTCGGCGTCTACTTCGGCTGGGGTCTCTCCGACCCGTACCACTACGACATGTGGTTGATCCGCACCAGTCTGAACGGTGTCTACACCGGGCAGCGGGAGTGCGCGCCGGGGCCGTTCCTGCTCTGCACCCGGACGAGCGGGGGACAGACCTGGGCGCCGGCCGCGCTCGGCTGGCACCAGATCATGGTGGAGGGCTGCGACCAGGGCGCGTGGGGCCGGACCTGTAACCAGCAGTGGACGGTCGCGGTCGACGTCTGGGTCTGAACACCGACGGGTCGGACCGGTGTCGCGGCGACGGCACCGGTCCGACCCGCACCCTGTCCGGACGTCGGTGGAGTTCCGGGGCGTTGACCTGCCGGAAGGAAAGTTGATACCTTTCAATATCGAAAGTCTTCGACGTCTGCCCTGGAGAGTGCCGTGTCGCGAGGAGCCCGCACCCGCACCCTGGTCGTGTGCTACGGGACAGCGGTGGTGCTGGCCGCCACTCCGGTGTCGTCGGCCGCCGCCCCGCCCACCGCCGCACCGGTCGAGCAGCCCGGGACGCTGGCGGAGGCGCCGGCCTTCCCCGACGCGGTCGGGTTCGGTGCCGCCGCGACCGGTGGCCGGGGTGGCGCGGTCTACCACGTGACGAACCTCAACGACTCCGGCGCCGGCTCGTTCCGGGACGCGGTCAGCCAGGGCCCCCGGATCGTGGTGTTCGACGTCGGTGGGTACATCGACCTCGCCTCGCCGCTGAGCATCAAGAGCAACATCACCGTGGCCGGGCAGACCGCGCCGGGCGACGGCGTCGCGACCCGCGGATACCAGGTGTCGCTCTCCAACGCGGACAACGTGATCGTCCGGTACATGCGGTTCCGGCACGGGTTGACGCCGAACCAGAATCGCGACGGCATCACCATCAACGAGGGCAGCAACCAGATCTTCGACCACGTATCGGTGTCCTGGGGGCGGGACGAGAACTTCTCCATCAACAGCAGCACGAACATCACCGTGCAGAACTCGATCATTTCCGAGGGGCTCGACCCGCACTCCTGCGGCGGGCTGATCCAGAGCGACGGTGTGACCCTCTACCGCAACCTGTACGCACACAACAAGACCCGGAACCCCAAGGTCAAGGGCCGCAACCAGTTCGTCAACAACGTCGTCTACAACTGGGGTTCCGACGCGTACATCGAGGGGGACTCGGCCGGCCGCAGCGACGCCAACGTCATCGGCAACTACTTCGTCAAGGGCCCGTCGACCGGCTCCGGCGGCCCGTTCACCCGGGGCAACCTGAACTTCCACATCTACGCCGCCGGCAACTACTACGACGAGGACAAGGACGGCATCCTGGACGGCCGGGCCACGACCACGGCGGACCTCGGCACCGTCGTGGTGGAGCCGGTACCGTTCGCGTTCCCGGCCGTACCGGCGTCCTCGGCGGCAGCGGCGCACGCGGCGGTCGTCGAGCAGGCCGGTGCCGCCCTGCGCCGGGACGCCGTCGACCGTCGGCTGATCGCCGAACTGACCCGCCAGACGGGTGCGATCATCACCGACCCCGCCGCCGTGGGCGGGTTCGGGACGCTGTCCGGCGGCACCGCCCCGGCCGACGGCGACCGGGACGGCATGCCGGACGCCTGGGAGCGGTCCGCCGGGCTCAACCCGGCGAACGCCGCCGACGGCGACGACTACGGCGCGGACGGTTACACCAACGTCGAGCGGTACCTGAACAGCCTGGCCCGCTGACCGTTCCCGGCACGGCCGGTCCCGGCCCGGCAGGACCAGCCGGGGTAGCAGCCGACGAGAGCCTACTTGCCGAACCAACTTTCGGAATCGGCGACAGCGGCCAATACCCCAGCTGTACGGGCCCCTACACCTGCCGACCCCGCAGCCGTCAAACCGTCGCCGTACTCACCCAGGACACCCCAACCGACCTCGAACACACCGTCACCGGCCTGGTCGCGCCGGGCCGGGTACCGCACCAGTCCACGCTCGGCGGTGTGGGCGCCGACGACCAGCGGATCGTCGCGGAGGCCCTGCTCCGGTGCGCGCTGGACGACCCCGCCGACCGGCCGATGGCCGCCCTCTCCGGCGGGGACGCGCCCGCATCCGTGGCCGACGACCACGACGCTGGGGCCAGCCCGCCACCCGGGCAGTCTGGCCCCAACATCTCAAGGCTCTCGGTCAAGGCCCTAGCGGACGTTGAGCGTGTAGTTGTTGACAACGAAATCGGAGCGGCCGGCAGTGCCGGAGATTTCGAAGCCGTACTGGAGTTCGCCGACGGTCACGTCGGCCCACCAGCCGGTGGTGCGCAGCCAGTTCATGATCGCCAGCAGGTTGATGTTGCCGGAGTTGGTGTCGCCGGTGCGCAGGAACGAGAAGACCGCGTTGGCGCCGTTCGAGCCACGGTAGACGTTCCAGGTGTGGCCGCCGATGTTCTGGTTCCGGTAGTTGGGCACCGCACCGTTGGCGTCGTAGGACTCCGCGATCGGACCCACCGCGCCCTGGAAGTTGGTCCAGATCATGACCTCGTACGCGTGGTTGTTGGCCCAGATGTCGTATGTCGCCGCGAAGTCACCGTCCGCCGGGACGGTGGTGCTGAACGAGCTGGTTACCGAGCTCAGCGAACTCAGCGTGCGGTTGAGGGTCCGGCTCACGTTTGGGTACGTCTTGACGCCGCTGGTGCGCGGATGGTTGGCCTCCACGCCCCAGTTCTGGTAACTGCGTGCCCAGATCGTCTGCGAGCCGGCGCCGTTGCCCCACAGGTTGTTGTAGAGCGTGTAGCTGCCGCTGGTCCAGTTGTCCCACTGGCCGGAGGCGACCCACACCGCGTCCGCCGGGATGCTGTTGGTCGGCGGTGCGATCGGGCCGCTGGCGGCACCGGTGGCCGCGCCGGCCGGGAGCGCGGTGGGGACGCCGGCTCCCATCGTGATGGCCGCCGTAGCGACCAGGGAGAGGGCGAGATTCCGTCTTCGCATGTCCGTCCAATCGTGGAGGTCCGCACCGCACGACGATCGTCGAAGCGCTTCGATGACATTTCAGCCGCTCACGAACGTCAATGCGATATTGTCCCGATGTTAGAGCTGTCGCGGCGACCCCGCAATATCGGTACTTATGGATGTACTCAGTCCCGGTCGCCGGGCGGCGTACTGAACGCCGACGCTGACCATGGTGCGGCCGGACGTCGGCGCGCTGGCTCGGGCCTGCCCGACTGCGGTTGGGGTGGGGCGGGACGCGCCCGGCCCGCGCTGGCGGCGCCCGGCTGGTGGTGCGGGTCGACCGCGCCGCCACGGCGGTCCTCAGAAATTGTTGGTAACAACAAGGTAACGGGCCCTTTTCGCTCGGTCATGTGACCGATCACACTGGCGTCGCCGGGGCGTGTGACCGATCACATCGATGAGTGGGAGGCTCAATGAGGCAAAAGCTGCGGCTGCGCGACGGTTGCGGTGCTCGCGGCGGCTGTCTCCGCGCGGCGCAACCACTTCCGCAACACGCTGGGCTGGTCGACCTGCCGCACGACGGTCGTCGACGTCGACCTGGCGGCCGGCGCGCGAACAGCATCACGTTCGCCAACGCCCCCACCGGCCACGCCCCCAACCCCGATCTCATCCAGATCGCCGCACCGATCGGCTAGGAGCAGTACGTGACCTCGTTCGAACCCGTCACCAGCCTCGTCTGGGGACACTCGGCGCTGACGCTCGTCGTCGACGTCTCCCCGGACGGGCCGGTGGTCCTGCGGACGCTCTCGGACCGAGCCACGCGGCAAACCTCCCCGGCGGCGCAGCCGCTCGTGGAGGTGCTGGTCGCCGGCGAGGGCCGGGTGCAGGTCTCCCAGCGCTTCTCCGAGACCGCGATCGGGCGGCGGCTGGCGTACGCCGGCAGCGCCCAACGACGCGACGGTGCGTGGCGCGAACTGACTGTCGAATTGCGGGACCGCCGGACCGGTCTGACCGCCGAGCTGCTGGTCAGGTCGCATGACGGGGTCAGCGGCTGTCAGATCCGCACCCGGCTCACCAACCGCGGCACCGAGCCGGTGCGGCTGCTGGGTCTGACCTCGTTCGCGGCCGGGTTCGGCGGCCGGCCGGTCGGCGACCTGGACGTGGTTCGGGCGGACAGCGAATGGCTCGGCGAAAGCCGGTGGAGCAGGCGCCCACTGCGTGACGCGGTACCCGACCTGAACCTGGGCCTGCACGGCCAGGACGGCCGGGGCCGGATCGCGGTCACCAGCCAGGGCACCTGGTCCACCGGTACGCACCTGCCGACCGGTGGCCTCGTCGACCGGGTGGGCGGGGCGGCCTGGCTGTGGCAGATCGAGCACAACGGACCCTGGCGGTGGGAGGTGGGGGAGCGGCGCGAGGGCGCGTACGTCGCGCTGCTCGGGCCCACCGACGGCGACCACCAGTGGGTACACCGCCTCGCGCCGGGTGAGTCGTTCACGTCGGTACCCGTGTCGATCGCCGTGTCCGGTGACGGGCTGGACGGCGCGGTCGCGGCGCTGACCACCCACCGGCGCGCGCTGCTGCGCCCGCACCCGGACCGGGCGGCGCTGCCGGTGGTGTTCAACGACTACATGAACACGCTGATGGGCGACCCCACCACCGCCAAGCTGCTGCCGCTGATCGACGCGGCCGCGGCCGCGGGCGCCGAGGTCTTCTGCGTCGACGCCGGCTGGTACGACAACGGCACCGCCTGGTGGGACAGCGTGGGGGAGTGGCAGCCGTCGCAGACCCGCTTCCCGTGCGGCATCGAGGAGGTCCTCGCCCGCATCCGCGGCCGGGGCATGGTGCCGGGGCTGTGGCTTGAGCCCGAGGTGATCGGGGTGCGCAGCCCGATGGCCGACAAGCTCCCGCCCGAGGCGTTCCTGCAGCGCGGCGGTGTACGGCTGGTCGAGCACGACCGGTACCACCTGGACCTGCGCCACCCACGCGCGGTCGCGCACCTGGACGAGGTGGTGGACCGACTGGTCGAGCAACTCGGCGTCGGCTACCTCAAGCTCGACTACAACATCGACCCCGGCCCGGGCACCGACCGGGACGCGGACAGCGTCGGCGCCGGGCTGCTCGGCCACAACCGAGCCCATCTGGCCTGGCTGGACCGGCTGCTGGACCGGCACCCCGGACTGATCCTGGAGAACTGCGCGTCGGGCGCCATGCGGATGGACTACGCGCTGCTGTCCCGGATGCAGTTGCAGTCGACCAGCGACCAGCAGGACTTCCTGCGGTACCCGCCGATCGCGGTCGCCGCGCCGATGTCGGTGCTGCCCGAACAGTCGGCCAGCTGGGCGTACCCGCAGCCGGACATGACCGCCGAACAGGTCGGGTACGCGATGTGTACCGGCATGCTCGGTCGGCTCTACCTGTCCGGTCGGATCGACCTCATGTCACCGGACCAGCGGGCTGCCGTACGGGAGGCGGTTCGGGTGTACAGGTCCATCCGCGCCGAACTCGCCGTCGCGGTACCCGTGTGGCCGCTGGGCCTGCCCGGGTGGGACGACCCGTGGCTGAGCCTCGCCCTGCGTACCCCGGACATCACCTATCTGGCGGTGTGGCGGCGCGGGGGCGTCACCGCGCCCGCGACGCTCGCCCTGCCGCATCTTCGCGGCGGCGACGTCAAGATCGACCTGTTGTACCCGCGCGACCTGCCCAACTGGCGATGCGACTGGGCCGCTGGATCACTAACGGTCATCCCCACGGGTGCGGAACCCGCGGCCCGGCTGTACAGGATCACCGAAGGATGAACGCGATGAAGAATTGGACCAGCCTGGCCGCCGCCGCAGCGCTCACACTCGGTGTCGCCGCGTGCAGCGACCCGGCGGCGGAGACCTCCACCGACACCGCCACCACCTGGGCCGACCCGACCGCAAAGCTCGACGGGGTCAAGCTCACCATCTGGGCGGCGCAGAACAGCAACACCGCCCCGAAGGCGGTCGTCGAAGGGTTCCAGGCGGCGACCGGCGCCACGGTCGAGGTCGTCACCATCCCCGACCCGTACGAACAGGGCATCCAGACGAAGGTCGCCACCGGCGACAAGCCAGACATCGCCTTCTGGCAGCCGACCGCGTCGATGCTCACCGCGATCAACGCCAAGAGCAACCTCCAGTCGCTGAACGACGCGCCGTGGCTGCCCAAGCTCTCGCCCGACCTGAAAGACATCACCGGCATCCTGGACGGCACCCGCTACGCCGCGCTGATCACCAGTCCCGCCGTCGAGGGCGTGTACTACAACAAGGAGGTCTTCGAGAAGAACGGGATCACCACGACTCCGAAGAACTTCGACGAGATGGTCTCGCTGGCCCGCACACTCAAGGGCAGAGGTGTGACGCCGTTCTACGAGATGGCCGCCGACCGGTGGGCCACCCAGTGGTGGGTACAGGTGCAGCTCGCCGACGCGGCGAAGGACGGCTTCTGGGACAGAGTCAACACGGGCGAGGAGACGTTCCACAGCCCGGTGGTGCTCGACGCGATCAAGACGTACAAGTCGCTGATCGACGAAGGGCTGTTCAACGCCAACATCAGGACGGCCAGGTTCGAAGACCAGAGCGCGGCGCTGCTGGCCGGCGAGGCCGCAATGGTGGTGCAGGTCAACTCGTTCTTCGGTCAGCTCCAGGCCAAGGCCGACACCGCCACACTGGACAGGAAGATCGGCTTCTTCCCGATCTCGCCGTCGGGCAACGTCGGCACGTTCATCCCGGACCAGTCCAACGCACTGGTCGCGTTCAAAACCGCCGATGCCAAGCGGGAAGCCGCCGCCCGGCAGCTGCTTGCCTACTGGATGGGCCCCGGCTACGCCGACTTCGTCACCGACCGCGACACCGTCTCGCTGCGAACTGACGTGCCCAACCCGCCCGGGGTACCCAAGGCGCTGCTCGACGTGCACGCCGCGCTGCCCACCTCGGTCGGGTCGATGCAGGCCCTCGCCGTCGCCAACCCCGACCTCTACCTCAACCTCGCCGACATGATCACCGGAACGATGTCACCGGAGCAGGTCGCCAAGGCGACACAGGACCAGTTCGCCCAGCTGGCCAAGGCGGCCGGGGCACCCGGATTCTGATGGCCACGGCAACCCGCACCCCGGCCGCCCAACGGCTCGCGGCGGCGCCATCGGCGTCGTCGCGGGCCCCACGCCGTGCCACCATCAACCGGCGGACGCACCCGATCTGGTTCCTCGCCCCGGCGCTGGCGATCCTGCTGGTCTTCTTCCTCCTCCCGACCGTCTACAACTTCGTGTACGCGTTCACCGACTGGTCCGGCTTCAAGGCCCAGATCAACCCGGTCGGACTGGACAACTTCGAAGAACTCGCCTCCAGCGGCACACTCTTCCGCGCGCTGCGCACCACCATCCTGTATGCGGTGCTGGTCGCCGCCTTCCAGAACCTCTTCGGCTTCGCCTTCGCCGTCCTGCTCGAACAGGACACCTGGCTCAACCGACTGGCCCGGATCCTTCTCCTCATCCCGGTGCTGATGTCCGCGCTCGCGGTCGGCTACATCTTCCAGGCACTGCTCAAACCCCAAGGCAGCCTCAACCAGCTCATCGAGACGGCGACTCGGCAGCAGTTCGACTACGCGTGGCTGGGAGACACCACCTGGACCATCGTCGTCGTCGCGGCGATACACGCCTGGAAGTGGATGGGCCTTTCCATGCTCATCTACCTCGCCGGCCTCAAGACGATCCCGGAAGACCTGATGGAAGCGGCCCGCATCGACGGCGCCTCCCGATGGCAGACGTTCTGGCGGGTCCGCACACCGCTGCTGGCGCCGGCGGTCACCTTCAACGTCGCCACCGCGCTGCTCGGCTCGATGAACGGCTTCGACATCGTCCAGGCCACCACCGGCGGCGGCCCGGCCCGCACCACGGAGATCCTCAACATCTTCATCTACCGCACGTTCGGCCAAGGGCTGTTCGCCCAGGCCACCACGATGAGCCTGATCCTGTTCCTGCTGGTCGCCCTGATGGCGTTCCCGGTGATCTACCTTCTGCGGCGAAGGGAGCGCGTGCTGTGAACAGTGACGCACCCATCTGGCGGCGGCTCCAGCCGGTCGTGACCGTTCTGCTCGTGGGGATGCTGATCGGAGTTCCACTGTGGCTTGTCGCGGTGACCGCGGGGAAGTCGCAGGGGGAGGCGCTCGACCCCGACCTGTCGCTGCCGTCGGACTGGCAGTTCTGGGCCAACCTGCGCTCGGTGTGGGCGGGCGGCGACGTGCCAGCCGCGTTCTTCGGCAGCCTGCTGATCGTCGTTCCCACGGTCGCCGGCGTACTCACCTTCGGGTCGATGGCAGCCTGGGTTCTCGCCCGCAGGGCCACCCGGCTCAACGCCGTCCTCTACGCCCTCGCGATAAGCGGGATCGTGCTGCCCCCGGCAGTGGTCACCGTGGTGCTGCTGCTACGCCAGCTCGGCCTTGCCGGCACCGCAGTCGGGATGATCGGCGTCTACATGGGTATCTACCTGTCCACGGTGGTCTTCTTCGTCACCGGCTTCGTCCGGACCATTCCCGAGTCGCTGGAGGAGGCAGCCCAGATCGATGGTGCCAGCCCCATCACCGTCTTCTGGCGGGTGGTCCTGCCCATGCTCCGCCCGGTGCTCGCCACCGCCACGATCCTCATCTGCCTGTACGTGTGGAACGACGTCTTCTACGCGTTCTTCGTCGTTGGCGGCCGCCTTGACACCCTGCCGCTCAACCTCTTCCGCGTCGCGAGCGCCGGCCTCTACCTCAACAACTGGCACCTCATCTTCGCGTACGTGATCCTGATGAGCCTGCCGCTGGTCGCCGTCATCGCGGTCGCCCAACGCAAAATCATCTCCGGGATCACCAACGGCGCGGTGAAGTAGGAAGCTCTCCGGTAAAGGCGCGCCGCCGTCCAGACAATCACCGCTTCTAGCGAGGTGCCGCAGTGCTACCCCGCCATGCCACCGAGGCCGGTCCGTGGCACTCCCGATCGACGAGTACGGCAGCGAGAACGTGGCCGCGAACTCGTCCGAGTACCGGCCGATCGGCGTGTACCCGAGCGCCCGAGCGGCTTCGACCACCCGCTGACGCACCGCGTCGGAGATGGCCCGCTTGCCGGACAACGCGTACGACGCGGTGCTGCGGCTGACGACAGCCGCCCGCGTCAGGTCCCCGATCGTTGCCATCTCCGCCCTCAGCTGTCGAACGGGTTCGGAAGCCGCACTGTCGTCCGCGACAATCCGCCTTACGTCGGCACGCGGGAGGTCCGTGGCACCGCTACCCATCGCGGGGGCCGGACGATGCGCGGACGACGAGGCGGCAGGGAACGGCATGGGTACCGGACTCGATGGTGCCGCGTTGGATGGCTTTCAACAGCAACTGGCCGGCGGTGCGTCCGACCTGTTGCAGGTTGGGGTCGACGCTGGTCAGCGCGGGCCGGCAGCCCTCGGCCGTGGGCAGCCAGTTGTCGACACCGACCAGTGCGATGTCCTCGGGCACCCGGTGCCCGCTGTCGCGCAGGCCGTCGGCGACGCCGCGGCCGATAGCGTCGCTGCCGCAGAAGATGGCGTCGACCTCGGGGTGTTCGCGGACCAGTGCGGCGGCGGCGAAGCGGCCCCACACCTCGCTCCAGCCGCCGTACCAGGGCTCGCCGACCAGCTCCACCCCGGCATCGTGCAGCGCCCGGACGGTGCCGTCGACGCGGGCGCGTACCGAGGTGTGGCCGTGCGGGCCGGTGACGTGGGCGATCCGCCGACGGCCGGTACGGAGTAGGTGCTGCACGGCCAGGGCGGCGCCGCCTTCCTCGTCGACGACGACGCTGCAGTCGGCGGGGCTCGCCGAGCGGGCGAACGCGTACACGACCGGGACGGTGACCGGCCCCGCGAGGGGCGGGCGGGGTTCGGTGCGGCGGCCGGCCACGATGATGCCGTCGACTCGGCGGCGGGCGAGGCTGCGCACGTAGTGCTGCTCGCGGATCGGGTCGTCGCGGGTGTCGCAGACGAACGCGAGCGTCTCGTCCCAGCCGAGCGCGTCCTCGGCCCCGTGCAGGATCGGCAGGCTGAAGCGTCCGTGGTGGTCGGTCATGATCAGACCCACCGTGTACGTCCGGCCCGTGTGCAGGCTGGCGGCGACCGCGCTGGGCACGAAGCCGAGTTCCTGCGCGGCGGCGTGCACCCGGTCACGGGTTTCGGCGCGCAGTTGGCCCCGGCCGTTGAGGGCCTTCGACACGGTGCCGACCGAAACGCCGGCCCGCCGGGCCACGTCGACGATGCCCACGCGGGGCCGCTTGCCTGCCACATCGACACCGTAACCGCAGAAAACGTTTGCCTCAAATGGACCGTCGGAGCAATGTTGACGGATGTCTCAGATACCTCGTAACCTACTCGAAACTTGTCGATAAACCGACTTGCTCTTCTCAACGGACACCGATGCCTCGGAAAATTTTCCGCGCGGTTGTTAACGTTCACAGGAATGCAGGAGAGACCGCCATGAGCGACCGCAGGGACCTGGGCCAGCGGCGTCACCAACGGCGCACCGGCCGATGCGGTCCCGGCGGGAACGGCCGTCCCCGTGCCCCTCCCGTGGCTCGGTGCGGACAGCCCCGGTGTGCCGTGGTGCGGTCACCGGCACGTCATCGCCGCCTCCCGACCGCAGCCTCACCAAATACCGACCGGATCGGCTGCCACTGTCCTTCCCGCCACTCCCGGCGGGCCGCAACCCGCCCGGCGACGCGCCCCCACCGAAGCGAGACGCACGGTTAGCGAACCGGTTCGACAGATCCTGCCCTGAGGGGCCCACACATGGTCATCCCGTGCATGCATTCCCGACGAAGGAGACTCATCATGCTCGTGCGAAAGACCCGAAGAATCGGCATCACCGTAGCGAGTTGCGTTGCGCTGGGGGTGGTGGCATCCGTCCTACAACCACCAGGCCCCGCCGCCGCGGCGGTCGACAGCATGACCATCAACATGGCGAGCTACGGCGGAACCCCCACCTACCGGGCGTCCGGCTTCATCTACGGCGTGTCGGAAAACGCGTCGAGCCCGCCGGTCTCCACCACCGACCAGATCAAGGTCAAAGTGATGCGTGGTGGCGGGTCGCAGCTCGGCTGCCCGAACGGCGGTTGGGTCAACGGCCAGTACGATCGCCGCTGGAACTGGGTGCGGAACTACTACAACCGGGCGCAGCGTACGGGCGCGCGGATGGAGATGATCGTCGCGCCGCTGTGGGGATCGGACGGCGTGTGCAACGTGCCGCGATGGCCTGGCGACAACGGCAACTGGACGGACTACACCAACTTCGTCAACCGGATCATCGCCGACGTCCGCGCGGCGGGGATGACTGGATCGAACCTGCGCTGGGATCTGTGGAACGAGCCGAACATCTTCTTCTGGGGTCGTTCGCAGGCCCAGTACCTGGAGATGATCCGCCGTGGCACCCAGCTGATCCGGGCGGCGATCCCGGGAGCGGTGATCGTGGGTCCCAGCACTGCCGGCGGGCCTGGCAACAGCTGGTGGGACACCTACCTCGACTACGTGCGGGCGAACAACGTCGTGCCCGACATCATCAGTTGGCACAACCTGCCCGGGGACCCGGCGGCCGACCGAGGAACCATCAACAGCAAGCTCTCTTCGCGCGGCATCTCGGTCCAGGGCTTCTCGGTCAACGAGTACGGTGCGTTCGGCGCCGAACAGCAACCCGGTCCCTCAGCCTGGTACATCGCCCGACTCGAACGCTGCGGCTGTGACGGTGCCCGAGCCAACTGGGGCATGGTGGGTCAGACACCCTCGCTGCACGACACGCTCGGGTGGCTCACCACGGCCAACGCCGGTCAGCCGATGGGTCAGTGGTGGGTGTACAAGCGCTACGCCGACCAGACCGGCCAGCGCACCCAGATCACCGCAGGCTCGTCCCACGACGGCACGGTCTTCCAGGACTCCGGCGCACGCCGTTCGATCGCCGTACTCGGCGCCAGAACCGGGGCCGCGACCGGCGCCATCGACGTTCGCTACAACAACATCCCGTCCTGGCTGGTCGCCAACGGCTCGGTGAACGTTCGCGTGGAGCGCATGCCGTCAACAAACGCGTACGTCAGCGCCCCGACGACCGTGTCCACCACACGCGCCACCGTAAGCGGCAACTCGATCCTCGTCACTATCAACTGGACCAATGCCGACGACGCCTACGCGGTGACGTTGACTCCCTGAGCCGCACCGCCCGGCATGCCCGGAGCCAGCCTCCGGTTCCGGGCATGCTGCCGGCAACGGGCCGCACGATCGGTTCTACAACTCGTCCGGGGCCGATCAACGGCGGCCGTGCACCCCCGTGGTGCTGCGCGTGGATAGCTGGTGGCTGCCGCCGCCCGGCGGGCGGCGGCAGCCACCGGAGGCGTCAGCCGATCGGGGCGGCTATCCGGATCAGGTCGATGTTCGGCCCGTACCCGCTGGAGGAGTTGCCGAATGTGATGGTGTTGGCGCCGGCGACCAGGTCCACGTCGACCACCGTGGTCCGGAATGTCGACCAGCTCAGCGTGTTGCGGAAATAGACCCGGCGAGCGGCGCCGCCGTTGACGCTGATGTCCGCGCCCCGGTCGACGATGTTGTTGTTGTACTGATGATCGCCCACCACCTCCGCGTTGGCGTAGGCGACGACCATCCGGTACCGGCCGGTACTCGGAACCGAGACGTTGTTGAACCGCAGGGTGTTGCCGGAACCCGCTCCGATGAATCCGACGTACTGGCCGCCGGAGGCGCCGGAGTTGCTGGCCCTGGCCGCGGTACCGGACAACGTGTTCGCCCCGGCCTCGGCTTCGTAGCTGGTGACAGTGCCGGTGGCGGCGGCGATCTCGAGGTGGTCAATGTTGATGGCGTCGCGGTCGTCCGCGGCGTACGCGTTCACCTCCAGCCGGCTGATCCCGGCCGGCAGGAATACCTTGGTGGTCGCGGTGTTCCAGGTGTTCCAGTCGGCCGTGCCCGGAAGACTGACGTCTGTGAGGTCGGAGCCGTTGAGCCGCAGCCGGATTGACCGGCCGGTCGGGGCTGCCGGCAGCGGGCCGGCCGAGTAACGCAGACCGACGTTGTAGTAGCCGTCCGACGGAACGGTGACCACGAATTTGGTGCTGGCAGTGGTGCTGGCACCGTATCCCTCGACGAAGTACGTGCCGGAATAGCCGGTGTTGGTGCCGTACGTGAGGCGGGCGCCGCCGTCGACCCGCGCGTACTCGGCCTGGTACCGAGTTGCCGGCCCCACCGACGCCAGGTCCTTGTTCGGCGTAATGATCACCTGATACGCCGCCGAGCCCCGCAGCCCGGTCAACGGGATCGTGACCTGCCCGCCGCTGCTGGTGTAGTCACCCTCGCCCACCACGAACGGCCCACCCGAGGGGTTGAGTCCGGAGGAGTCGACGCCCCACACGGTGGCGTGCACGGTGCTGCCGAGGAATGCCGCCGCGCCCAGCCCGCGCACGACGAGATTGGTGTCGTAGCTGCCGGAGACCGGGTTGTTACCGCCGAAGATGACCCTGGCCTGCTGCTTGGCCGGGTCGAGGGCGGCCAGTCCCTGCAACGAGCCACCGGGTGATGGCGGCGTGACGGCCACTGTGTTGCCGGTCAGCTCGCCGTACCACTTGTACAGCCACCAGCCGCCGGTGGCCTGGTTGTTCCGGGTGACCAGGTCGTTGAGCCCGCCCGCGGTGGTCCAGTAGGCCAGGCACGCGTCGACCTTGCTGGCCTCGAACCTGGCGACGTACTGCACGAGGTTGCCGGGCACGCCGAGGTCACCGTTCTGCCGGCCGTACTCGTCGATCGTGATCGGCCGGGCGCTGATCCCGAGGCTGCGCTCGATCGACCGGAAGTCGTTGAGGTGGTTGTTCCAGTCGGTGAAGAAGTCGTTGCCGAGCTCGTGCCAGTTCACCATGTCGGGCAGCACGTTGTTGTCCCGGCCGAAGGTGAGGAACGTGCGCAGTTCGTTCGAGCGGTAGCTCGAGAAACCGGGACCGGCGATGCGCGCACTCGGGTCGATGGACTTGATCCGCTGGTGCACGGTGCGCCAGTCGTTGAGGAACCGGCCAGTGAGCTGGCCGCTGTACCAGATCCAGTCGGGCTCGTTGAACGGCACGTAGACGAAGAAGCTGCGGTTGGGGTCGGCGACCACCTTGCGGACGATCGTGTCGACCTTGCCGAGGTAGTCGCCCAGGCCGAGGTTGTCATAGGGCCAGTTGGGATAGATGTCCTGCATGTAGATTTCGATGTGCCGGCCCCCGGCCCGCTTGAACATCGGCGCGACCCGTAGCGCGTCGCCGTTGGGGTGTTGCAGTCCGTCCGGCGCTTTCTGTGCGGCGACCTGGGGCCGCAGCGCGGCCAGCATCGTCTCGTTCGGGATGCCTTCGTCGCCGAGCCCGTAGAGAAACCCGGTCGCGCCGTAGCGCAGTGCGCCTGTGTTCACCGACAGGTCGACGGTCAGTTGCGACGGCGCTGCGCCAGCCGTTGCCGCTGGCAGCGTCGCCAACAGCGCCACCGCCAGCAGGATGGTTCCACCTACTTTCACGGGGGTCCTTCTCATGGCAGTCAGTACCTCCTGGGATCGGACGGGAACTCGGGCGCCTGAAGCGGCTCGTAGATCAGCAAGCCAAATGAAGAGATCGATATCGATGTGACCGATCACATGGGGAATAGTGTGACCGGTCACATACAGCCACAACAGAGGCTGTTGCCATTTCGTTACGAACGCGTCCCGACCCGTCGCGCCGCGAAGGGATCCGCCCACATCCGGCCCATCCAACGGTGGGCCGGTCGGCTGCGGACCTCGACAGAGCGGTCATCGAATGGCGGCTGGGGAAACGCCGAGTCGGGTCTTTGACCGCGTCGCCTGAGGGCCCACGATGGGTAGCGTGATGCGATCCTCCTTCGGAAGCCCGGCTCGGCGACGGCGCGAAAGCGCGCCCAGCATCCGCGACGTGGCGGCGGCCGCGGGGGTTTCGTATCAGACGGTGTCGCGGGTGCTGAACGACTCGCCGAAGGTCAGCCCGGACACCCGCCGGCTCGTGCTGGAGGTGATCGGGCAGCTGGACTACCGGCCCAACCGGGCGGCGCGGGCGCTCGGGTCCGGCAGGGCGAGCGCGGTCACCGTGGTCACCGCGGACACCACGTTGTACGGGTACGCCTCTACGCTGCGTGGCATCGAGGAGGCCGCGCGGTCGCAAGGGCTGGCGGTGGGCGTACGGGTGGTCGAGTCGGACCAGGCCACCGACGTGCGCCAGGCGGTCGAATACGTAAGCGATCCGAGTGCCGGCAGCGTGGTCGTGATCGCCTTCGACGCCGCCGGTGCCGGGGTGTTACGGGCCCTGCCCGTCGGTGTACCTGCCGTGGCCGCCACCGAGGCCGGCGGACTGGCGGACTCGCCGCGGACGATGCTCTTCCTGGACGAGCGGCAGGCCGCCGCCGAGGCGACGCGGCATCTGCTCGACCTTGGCCACCGAACCGTGCACCACGTGGCGATCCCCTCCGAGACGGGCACGAGCGCGCGCCAGGCCGGGTGGCGGGGTGTCCTGCGGGCTGCCGGCGCGCCGGTACCCAGGGTGCTGCACGCGGGCTGGGAGCCGCGGTCGGCGTACCTGGCCGGGCAGCGGCTGGCGGCGGACCCGGCGGTCAGCGCGATCCTGTGCGGCAACGACGACACCGCCCTGGCCGTACGCAGGGCGCTATACGAGGCGGGCCGGGACGTGCCCGGGGACGTCAGCGTGGTCGGCTTCGATGACGTACCAGGGGCGGCGTACTGGACGCCGGCGCTTACCACCGTACGGATGGACTTCGTGGCTCTGGGTCGGGCCTGCCTGGCCGCCGTCGTGGCCGAAGTGACCGGCGCCGCCCGGCCCGATGCCCCGCTGGCTCCACCCCGCCTGGTGGTACGCGAGTCGACCGCGCCGCCTCGGAACCGCTGAGCAATCGTTGGTAACAACGTTACCGAGCACCCACCAGGGCGATCACATAGGTGTGGCCTGCCGGCCGCCCAGTGCCGGACCCACCCGACGAACCCCGACGCCCGGGTGGTGTGGCCGAACTCCGCTCCGAAGGGCATCGCGCCCCGCCGCTGATATTCCAGATGTGCCCGCGGTGCGGGCCGCTCACGATGAGATGCCAGTACCTCCCACAGCCATCCGTGCCGAGCACGATCGATCCATGGTCGAAGACGGGATCGAGTAGCGGCTGGATCTCCTCCGACGGCCGGGAGTCCTCCTCCCACAGCCACGCCTCGGTCAGCGGGAACGAGGCCGCCAATTCGCGCACGGGGCGGTCGTCGCCCCAGCATGCGCTTCTGTCGACCATGGCCGGCCGGCCGGTTGGGTAGGGTTCACTCCGTGAGCGACTTCGTGATGCGGCGATGGGTTCTGGCCCACTACCCGGGAGACCAGGCCCCACCTCATCGACACGACCGCTCCGACGAGGGATTCGTCGTGCTTCGAGGTCGTCTGGAGGTCCTGGTCGGTGCCGAACGGAGAATCCTTCAGCAAGGCGATCACGTGACCATCCCCGCCGGCACGACACACACCTTCGCCACCGTCGACATCGAGGGTGCCGACGTCATTGCCGTCATGACTCCCGAGGTCGACCAGCTGGTGACGGCGCTGCACGCCGCAGCCACAGACGAGGAGCGGGCCACTGTCTGGGAACGCTACAACTCCGCGTTAGCGCCGGTCGATCGCTGAGTCGGTCAGGGAAAGCCGGCGGCAGGGCACAACTCCGCGCTCGGCACGGTGAGCGGATAGAGCACCCTCCACTGCGCCGGTGGCTCCCCGGCAGCCACCGGCGCACGGGCGGCGGCATGAGCGTGCAGCCGATCAACTGGCCTCTCCGCGTTGTTCGAGCCACCCGCGTACCGCCGCAAGGTCGGCATCGCTAAGTCCTTGGTACGGATCGACGCGGCGTAGCAACGCCGGCTGAGAGTGATGCACGGCGATCCAGCACCGGTCGGCTTCTGTGGTCTCGTCGTCCAGCCAAACGAACGGGCGTCCGGCCGCCCAACGCGCGAGGGGCGCTGTCTTCCAGTGCAGACCGCGCTGCGGTTCGTCGTCGTCCGGCCAGTCGACGACCGGCAGCATCGGAAGGCCGAGCCGGGGCGCGACAACCTCGTTCGCCTCCGCCATCCAGGTGCTCGCCCAAACCAGTTCGCCGGGCAGGGCGAGCAGGCGCCCGCCGTCTTTCGGGTCGAGTCGATCCAGCAGCGGATTGCCGAAGCCGTCGGCAACGTCCGTCACCTCGCTGTCCGAACGGTGTGTGCCGGCAGACCGGGATCGGAACGGGATGAGCACACCGTCGATGTCGACAAAGATCAGCGGTCGCGCGACGCCGGGAAGCACGCCGGAACCGTACCCCTTCGTCCGCGGCGCGCACGGACCCGCCTGACTCCGTTGACGGTGGCGCTCAGCGACGCGCGGAGCGCGGCAGATCAGTGCATCCGATCGGGTTTCGACTGCGTCCGTACCGGTTCGTCGGCGACGTACCTCGGGCTGAACTCATGGAATGCTTCATCCGCCCATCGCGTGCGCACCGGGTCGGTGCAGGCAACCAGGAATGCTCGCGCCGCGGCGGCGATGTGCTGACGGTGCACGGCCAGCTCCGGAACTCGCACGAGCACCACCGCCGCGGTGATCGCCTCCTGCCGAACACCGGGGTGCGGGTCGTCCAGAAATGCGGCGGCGGCATCGTACATCTGGGAACGGAGCTGCCGGACCGTGTGCCACGCCGAAGTCGGGGACTCCAGCGGCGAGTATCCGGCGAGCTCGACGAACTCGCGGACACGGAGGTCACCGACCGCATCGGCCACCTCCGACAACCAGGTCAGCAGGTGACCTCGCAACGGCCGGAGTCGGCCGTCCGGGCTCCGGATCACCGTATCGCCACCCACCTTGCGATCCAGCAGCGCCAGCACGTACCTGACGGCCGGCACCGCCGGCTCGAATACGTTCGGATACTCGATAAACGAGGCCCACAGATACGACAGGCCCACCGTGACGGACTGCGGATCGTCAGCGGCCAAGCCGTGCAGCGACGCCCACATGTCGGGGTCCGGCCACCAGTACTCCTCCACCTGGCAGGCCCGTACGATGTCGTCGACCATGTTGCTTAGTTCAGCCCGCTCCGCCCCCACGGCAGCATGATGACACAGCATCGACGAGCCGGTGGCGGTCGCTGCATCCACAAGATGATCTCTCGGTCCCGTTCACCGTTGCCGTGATCGGGTGCGCGCACATCGACAGTTCCGCGCGCCCCACCGGCGCCGAACGCTGCGCACGAAACGTGACGGCTCCGGATGGGGTGCCGCGCACGGTCGGCGGCAGATCAGTGCGTCCGGATGACGCATGGCCAGGTGCCCTGGCACACTCAGCCGCGTGTTGACCACCATCACCCTCCGGAACGTCGGCACCGCCGCAATCGTGGTCGGACTGCTCATCGCCCTGTTCACCCTCGGCACGACCACCGACCGTCCATTCACGCTCGCCTGGCTGCTCGTCCTCGTCGGGACCGGCCTACGGTTGGAGGCCGCCATCCGCGCCCCGAAACGCACGGCACGATAGCCCCGGCCGCTGACCCTCCCCTGACAGCAGCCCAACTGTTGGTGCGGCAGGATGGAGGCTGGCGCAGTCCCAGCGGTACGGGCGATTTCCGACCGGTTGCACGACAACGTACGGCTAATGACGGACCATCGGCGCGTCGCGCGCCTGGTCTGCGGCAGATGCGGATGCTCGCCAGAGCCGACCCGAGCGAGGACTACCGTGACTGTGTGCGGGTTGCTGAGCTCGGCGTGCGGCGAGCCTAGGCTGTGCACCATGGAAGGAGTGGCATGGATCCTGCTGTGCCCGTGCGTGTTCTTTGTGTTGCTGTTCTTCGCCGCGACCGTGATCCTTTGGTTCCAGACCAAGCCGGGCAGCCGATAGCTGAGTCGGCGGTCGAAGGCCGGCGCAGACGTGTGTACCTGAGCGGCTCCGGGTTGTAGGGCCTCCGGCCCGATCCGGAGCCCGTTGTTCGGCAGGTCCAGGTGTCGCTGACAGGGCCGCTCGTTAGGCACCGTGACGCCCGAATCGCGGCTATGAGCGCGCACATCACGCGGCCCGGTCGCGGCTGCGTCCATAAAGACGTTGGCGGACTCCCCGGGGGGTGGGAAGATCCATCAGGGGTGACTCACGTGCGGACGCGGTTGCGGCAGATACGAGTCAACGCGCGGACCTTGGTCTGGCGTGCGGAGATTCATCACGTGCAAGGCAGCGGCGATTGCCACCGGTGCATCCGCGTTCGCGTCTGGGGCGCAGGCAAGACCAGCCAGGCTCTCCAGGCGGATCTGCTCTCGCTGGCCTGGCCGGCACCGTGGGGAGCATGTGCAACGGACGGCGCCTACCCGGCCCCCGCCGACGTGCGGGCGCTCATCAGCTATGCCCTTGAACACGGGTGGCAGCCAGAACTGCGGGGTGGAACGTTCGTGCTGTCCGAGCACGAGCACGCAGCCCGGTTCTCCTTGCCCGGCTTTCTGCTGACCGACCGCTTGCTCACGCTGGAGAGCGCGGACCCCACGGCCCGAGTGATCCGCGCCTACGAGGCTCAGCAACGAGGCTGATGGGCTACCGCTCATCGGCAGTTCCGCGCGCCCCACCGGCGCCGAACGCTGCGCACGAAACGTGACGGCTCCGGATGGGGTGCCGCGCACGGTCGGCGGCATGAGCGTGCGTGGTCAGCCGGCTGGCGAGCACCATCCATCGGCCATGGCGATGATGCGAGCGGTCACCGTATCCGGATCCACAAGTTGATGCAGGTAGCGCCCTGGAACATGGTCGAAGTCCCAGCCGCGTTCCCGCGCGTCCTGCGCGGCTTGTTCGTACGGCGGACCGAACAGCAGATACCCACATGCCGCGTTGTCCCAGCCGTCCGGAACGGGAACCTTCTCCTCGTAGTAGCTCAACGGCAGGCGCGGCTGCTCAGCCGAGACAACACGCCGGGTCTGCGGATCCGGAAACATCGGCGCGACATCGGACTCGTCCCACCACGCCGTCCATTGCGGCAGCCTGCCACCGGTCGCTTTGGGCCGCAGAAAATCCAGCAGCTCAGGCGGTGCCACCGCCGTCGGCCCGCTGCGAGCGGGCAACGCCGCGTCGACGAACAAACAGCCGGCCACCGGACGCCGGGCAGCCTCGACGATGACCGGGACAAAGAGACCGGCGTTGCTGTGCGCGACCAAGACGACCGGGATGTCCAGCGGCAATTGGCCGGTGGATCTGCCGACGGTCTCTGCGACGGACGGCCAGAACGGCGGTCCTGCATCCGCGACGCCGAGCAGCGAAGGCACCAACGTAACCGCACCCGAGGCCTTCAGCCTCGTCGTCACAGGCGCCCAAGTCAGAGGACCCACCGATGGGCTGTGCACAAGAACAATTGCGGCATCCACCGGTTCACCGTGCCTGACGTCGCCTGCTGGCCGCCACCCCATCCGTCACGCCAACGGCGAACACGGGCACCCGTAGATCCGCACGCTCACGCATCACGGTCACCGCGCGCTCATCGGCACGTCCGGACGTCCTCGCAGCTATCCACGCCGTGGTCGGCGGCTACCGAAGGTGACGGAGGTCCCAGCGCTGGCGCGCACTACCTGCGGCCAGATCCGGGCGTTTGATCTTGGCGAACCGTATGGCAGGCGGGAAGGCGCCGCCGATGGCTCGGCTCGGCGCCGACGCGTCCTGGGTATCAGCCGATCAGATGACCGAAGGCGACGATCGGCTATTTCCATGTGCGACGGGCGCCCTGCGACGCTTAGGAAGGAGGCATGACCAACGAGGTGACCGTTCCCCTGCTGCCGTGCGCGTCCATTGACGACATCGAAACCTTCTACGGAGTTCTCGGTTTCCGCACCACGTACAAGCAGCGCAAGCCCAACGCGTGTGTGGGCGTGCAGCGGGAAGACCTGCATCTGCAGTTCTTCGAAATCGTCGGATTTGACCCGGAACAGTCCTATGGCTCCTGTCTCGTACTCACCGCGGACATCGAGGGACTGCACCGGGCGTTCGCCGCCGGCATGCGCGCCGCGTACGGCAAGGTGCTGGTGTCCGGAACGCCGCGGATGACCCGACCCAGGGCGCGGAAGAACGCCGACGGGTTGGGCGGGTTCAGCGTCATCGACCCGGGCGGCAACTGGATCCGCGTCTTTCGGAACGCCGCCACCGCCCCCATGCCGGCCACCACGCCTGCCGGGCGGCTGGCCAAGGCCCTGGCGAATGCTGTCGTGCAGGCCGATTCCAGGGGTAGCGTCGGACAGGCCGTTCGGATCCTCGACAGCGCGTTGGCCCGCCCGCGAGCCGACGACGACCCGGTCGAGCAGGTAGAGGTGCTGGTCTACCGCGCCGAACTCGCGATGGTGCTGCACGACCCAAAGACCGCATCCGAGATGCTGGCCCATGTCCAGTCCGTCGTGCTCACCGAAGAGGAAACTGATCGTGCGGCATCCGCGTTCGACAACGCCGCCGAACTCGCAGCGGCACTGCGGTGATTCACCATCGAACGCCTCCCTCAGCTGTCGCAGCGGGTACTCGTGGCACATGGTCCCGGCAGGGCACCCAGTTGGAGCTCGCCGTGCCGCCGGACCGCCGCCCCACTTGCGTCACCGCCCCCTCGGTGCGGAAGAATGCCCTCATGACCGAGGACCGGGTGCTCCCCTCAGACTCCAAACTGGACACCACGGTCCCGCACTCGGCGCGGATCTGGAACTACTGGCTCGGCGGCAAGGATCACTTCGCGGTCGACCGGGCCGTCGGCGATGAGGTGATCGCACACATCCCGGACATCCCCATCGGGGCGAAGTCCGAGCGTGCGTTCCTCAAGCGCGTGGTCAGGTTCCTCGTCGAGGATGTCGGCATCCGGCAGTTCCTCGACGTCGGCACCGGGCTCCCCTCGGCGGACAACACCCACGAGGTCGCGCAGTCCCTCGACCCGCGCTGTCGGGTGGTCTACGTCGACAACGACCCGCTCGTCATGGTGCATGCGCGTGCGCTCCTGACCAGCACGCCGGAAGGCATCTGCGACTATGCCGAGGCCGATCTGCGGCAGCCGGACACGATACTCGCGTCGGCGCGGCAGACGCTCGACTTCTCACAGCCGATCGGGCTCATGCTCCTCGGCGTCGTCAACCACCTCATGGACGACGACGTGGCCTACGGCTGCGTCGCGCAGCTGGTGCGGGCGATGCCCGCCGGTAGCTACCTGGTGCTCACCCACTCCACTGCGGAGATCCACGGCGAGCCGATGCTGCGCGTGATGCGGGAGACCACCGAGCGCGGCGGTACGCCGATCCGTGCCAGGACGAAGGTGGAGCTCGAACGCTTCTTCGACGGGTTGGATCTGCTGGAGCCCGGGGTCGTTACGTGCTCGCGCTGGCGTCCCGACCCGGGGTCCGACGAGCCGGAGGTCTACCTGTTCGGCGGCGTCGGCCGCATCGGCTGAGCTGAGCCTCTCGACGCCGGTCACGCCACGAGGGCAACCAGTTCACGGGTACGGGGGGTGACCGCTGGATCAGCGGTCACGGTCCCTTCTCGCCGCGACGGGCCCGCAGTGACCTCCATCGAGGAATCCGCCATGTTGGGTGAGCAACCGGGCAGCCACACTTGCTGATAAGCCACCGACAAGGGCCAGGTCGGCAGGCGTTGCCGCGTCAGTTGAGTGCCTGCATGACCGTATCTAGATGACGGCGTCCGGAGCCGACGCGAGTGCCGCAAACCTACCGGCCGCAAACGCCACCACGGCGGCGCGTTCGTGGACAGCAACCATCGGCAGCCGCGCCTCACGGCATCCGCCATCGGCAGCGACGTGCGTCCGACAAGTTGAACGACGAGTACGGAGAGTGACGGAGGTGCTGGCCGCCGGGCGCGCCCGCTCAGCGGCCGATCCGGATACACATGGAGGCGCGACGCCCAGCAGTCCGGTCGTGTCGGCCCCGTCGCGGCCATCGGTCGGTTGGACACCGCGCTGTGAGCAGGTGTGACGCTCTACGAAGGCGTCCGCCTCCAACAGCCGGCCCGAGAGCCGGCCGGCGTCGTGGATTCCATCGGTAGTTTTTCGTGGCACGATTTCGTGCGCGTCGTGGACGCCATCGCCGCTGAGCTCGCTGAATCGGTCCCCAAAGGCGTGCGTACGGCCTCGGCGACCCCTGCCTTGGCGGCCTCGCCGGCGGCAGATGAGTGCGCCTGATCATGACGTCTGTCGATTACGGCGATTCAGCAGGTTTGGCCTTCTGTGGGTAGATCGTCTCGTGGCGGGCCAGCATGGCGACGAACTCGCCGATCTTCCGCTCACGGGTCTGCGCCCGTTTTACGGCATTGACGCGGTAGATGAGAGCGAACCGGTTGGCCTTGGTGAGTACGTCGAACATCGCCTGAGCGGCGGGGTCGGCGGCAATGGCCGTGAGGAGGTCGGCCGGCACCTCGGCTTCCGACGGCGGGGCGTAGGCGGCCGCCCACCGCCCGTCCGCTTGCGCGGCTTCGACCGCGGCGCGGCCCGGGGGCAGCATTCGCCCCTGCTCCTCCAGCCGGGCCACGTGGGCGACGTTGCGCTGTGACCAGGAACTGCGGGGCCTGCGGGGGGTGAACCGGATCCAGGAGCTTTCCTGATCCCGTTTACGGGCCTGCCCGTCGATCCAGCCGAAGCACAGGGCCTCGTCGACCGCCTGCTGCCAGGTCAGCGTGGTGATGGTGCCGCCCTTCTTGGTCAGGGCGAGCCACACGCCGGGCGACGTGGCGTGGTTGGTTAACAACCACGCCCGCAGTGCGTCGGCGTCCGCGACGATCAACTCATCCAGCTCGGCGCTCATGACGGCAGGGTAACGGCTGCGCCGTGGCCGCAGCCTCTGCCTGTTGGCCAGCCCGACCGCGCCGAGCTGCCGGCACGCCGGTCGCTCATCGGACCGCCCGGGCAGGACCTCGATACCCGGCGGTGGCTGCCCTCGGTGCCCCGGGCCAGGACGCCGCAGGAGCGAAGGGTGCGGCCGAACTCGAACCACGTTCACCCCGCGTCCCACGATCCGAGTGGTGGATGACCTGGTCGCGGGCGGGTCGACGGTGCTGGATGGCCATCCCGACGGCGTCGAGGATCAGCTCGGTGCGCAGGTGGTCGGCTATCGCCCAGTCCACGAGCCGGGTCAGAGCCCGCGCAGACGGATCGGATGCCGCTCCAGGCCACAACAGGATCCCGAGCCGGCCCGGGTCCTTCCCGAAGGCTGGGACGTCATCGTCGGCCTTGGACACGCATCGGTTGGCCCGTATGCGGATCAGGGCTGGGCCGCCACGGTGAGCTTTGCGATGTCGGGGGCATAGACGGTCATCCAGTGCGGATGCAGCCGGTAGTAGACCACTTCGTTGTCCCAGTCGAAAAGGTCGTCGCCGTAGAAGTCCTTCAAGTACGCAAGCACGTCCGGCCAGTCCGTGGCCTGATCTCCGTTCTGGGGGTTGAGGATCTCCACCTTGCCGTGCGTGAAGACGCCGAGGTCCTCACCGCGCATATGCGCGGCGCTGGCAGCGGGCCGCGCCGCGAGGTGGCGCGCCTTGGCCGCGTCGCGCGCCGTGCCGAAGTACCACTTGCCTCGCAGGAAGTGCCCGTCCACACCGCTGATCCGCGGCTCACCCTTCGCCGTCACGCTGGACAGAGCGAGGGTGCACATGCCGGTGAGGACCTGGGTGAGCTGCTCCGCGTTCAGTGTGCGCGCGGTATTGATGATCGAGCGGAGGTGGGAGGTGGAGCGGGCGAGGGAGGCGTCAAGGAGGGCCTGGAGTTTTTCGAGATCTTCTGGGGTTTCGCGCATGGAGATCCTTGTCTTCCGTATCTATCTGTGCCGCCGGTTCGCGCCTAGCGCCGGCGCCGACCGCTGAAACTATGCTCCACCCAAAACCTGACACCTTGCGTCATATTTCTTCAACTGACTTGCGGACGCCAGCGGGCCGCACGGCAGCCGGCGCGAGCGGCCGGCGGCGCGACGTGACGGCTCCCGGCTGGGCGACGCGCACGAGTGGCGGCATGTGCGGGTGAAGCGGTCGGCGGAGGTGGGTCGGTGCGAGTCAGGGTGGCACCTCTGCGCGTGGCGGAGCTCGATATGGGTGGATGGGGGTGGTCTCCGCTGCGCACGGGTGAGTCCGGCGGAGCTGCAGGGCGGCGCGCGCGGACCGCGGCAAAGAGTGCGTTCGATCTTGGGCCGTTAGCTTTGCGGTGCTCTGCACGCTGGTGCGCGGTCACCTGGTCTGCTGCCGCCCGGCCCGGTGCTCGCGCGGTCGCCGATGTTCCGTCGGCCGCGCCTGTCGAGGGGGTCGGGTCGAGGGGGTCGGGTCGAGGGGGTCGGGTCGAGGGGGTCGGGTCGAGGGGGTCGGGTCGAGGGTGCCTGCCGGCTGCGCGATCGGCCGCTGGTCGGCGTGGGCGGGTGCTGCGGGATCGTCCACGAGAGCGGCGCCACCGCAACGGGTTGCGGTGGCGCCGGAGTTGGCTGCTGCGGGCGGCTCATGCGAGCCGCTCGATGGCCGGTCAGGGAATGAACTGCACTTCCGGGAATGCCGGATTCGGGCCGCGCAGCAGGTGTCCCCGGTGGCGTAGATGCAGGTCGAAGAACGCGAGCGGGTATGCCTGCTGGATCCGTACCGCCCGGACCGGGTGGAGGGTGCCGATCCAGCTGGCGAGTTCGTCGTCACTCATTCCGGTGATCGTCGCCAGTTGCGGGAGCAGCCACTGGTGGTCGATGTACGAGTAGTGGGTGGCGCCGTCGGCGTGCACGTTGAGCCGCCATCCGTGCAGGTAGTAGGACCAGATCTCCTCGACGCTCGGCTCGGCGGCCCGGGTGTACTGCCCGGTCATCAGCATGAACGGCCGGTCGATGGCGGTGACCGGTGGGTTCGACTGCATCGGGCCGTCGAGGCTGAGCCCGGCTCGGACGCGCTGGTCCTGGTTCATCACGAGGGCGGTCGCGGTCGCACCCTTCGACCAGCCGAACATGCCGACGCGGCGCAGGTCGAGCGCGGCGCCCAGGCCGGCCGGCAACGGACGGCACCCGGCGTCGGGGTTGCGGCCGGCGGCCAGCTCCTCGACACGGTCGAGGACGAACCGGACGTCGTAGCAGGAGTCCCACGGTGTGAACGACTGGCCAAGGGGGACGGTGAGCCGGCCGTCGGGGAATTCGCTGAATCCGTCGTACGTGTGATCCACCGTGACTACGACGTAGCCGTGGCTGACGAGTTCCTGGACCACGATGGTGGCCTCGGCACGGTGACTGTCGTTGCCGGGGGAGTACACGATCACGGGCCGCCGTCCGGGTGTGCGCAGTACCGGCGCTCCCAGGTGGCCGGCCGTGAGGGGTGCCGCCGCGGCGTCGGCGTCGAAACCGGCGGACGCGAGCAGCGCGCGCATCGGCGCGGCGGGCAGCCACGGCGCTACCGGGTGACGCCGGGCGTCGTGGGTGGCGGGGTACCAGACGCTGGCCATGAGTTCGCGGTAGTGCCCCGGGCCGGCGACGGGGTCCGGGCGGGATGTGTCGACGAGGTGCAGCGACACGGTGCCGACCTGGTGCGGCCCGGTGGGCGGGGGCAGCGTGAGCCGTGCCGGGCCGGGCGCGGCCGGCGCCGCCCACCCGCGGCCGGCGCCGCCGAGCGGCACGGCGACACCGGTGGCGAGCGCGGCTGTGAGCAGGTGTCGGCGGGTCAGGGCGATGGTCATCGGTCCTCCGGGGTGTCGGTGGTCTCGACGCGGGTGATGAGCAGCTTGAGCCGCGCGATCTCTTCGGCGAGGGCGGTGCTGCCGGCGGGGGTGAGGGTGATCCAGGTACGGCCGCGCCGGCCCTCGTACCCCTTCTCCACGGTGATCAGGCCGGCGTTCTCGAGCACGCCGAGGTGTTTGGAGAGGTTGCCGGCGGTCAGTTCCAGTTGGGTGCGCAGGTAACCGAACTCGACCCGGCGGGCCTCGTGCGCGATGGTGAGGATGCCCAGCCGGACGCGCTGGTGCACCACGTCGTCCAGGCCGTTGACCGGATGGGTGGACGGCACCTGCGGGTGGGGGATGTCGGCCTCGGCGGTCACCGCTGCCACCGGCGGGCGACCGCGAAACCGACCGCGCCCACTAGCAGCGCGGCGCCGCCGATGAGCTGCGGCAGCAGCAGGTCCGGGTGGTGTCCCAGGAAGCGGGGAATTCTGAAGGTGTCGATCGGCACCAGCACCAGCGCCAGATATCCGAGGGTGAACAGCAGCAGCGCGACGTGCCGCTCCAGCCAGGCCAGCACCAGCAGCGCCACCCCGATCGTGCCGACCGGTGCGACCAGGCGGTCCAGCAGCATCACCCAGGACGGCAACGGTTCGGTCGGCGGCCCGGTCGGCAGCGGCTGGCTCTGCCAGTACACGAACGCCAGCAGCCACACGACGGCGGACAGGACCGCCAGCGCGACCCCGGTGAGCACGTACGGCAGCACCCGGGCGCCGAGCCCTCGCGCCCGGGTGACCCGCACGGCGTACAGGGCGATCGCCGTGTACGCCAGCAGCAGCGCCGGCAGCCAGTAGAACCCCCTGTCCAGACCCCGGAGGCGGCACGCCCCCCTGCCGCTCTCGGCGAACGCGCGCCCGCAGTCGGCGTATAGGAAGAGCCAGCCGACCGGGATCGCCGCCAACGTCACCGCGGCCAACACCAGCAGCGCGACCCAGGTCACCCGCTGGTCGAGACGCACCCGGTGGGCGAGGGTGCGCACGTCGGACAGCAGCCGGCGGGGATCGCCGCCGGCGGGTACCGAATGAGTGGTCATGCCAATAGGTTTCCACGGCAAACCTATTTCCGCTAGTACAAGTTTTGATGATTGCCGCACCACCAGCCTGGAGCGGTACCAGCCCCGCGCGGCTCGCGGCTCCGCGCAACAAGGCGCCACCTCAGTCGTCGCACACCGACACCGGAACCACGATCAGGCGTCCGCTCATCGACTACTTGTTTCACTGACCTGTGACCGTGGTCCGGCCCGGCTTCGGTCGACGCGCCCGGGCTGTCGCTCACTTTTCGGCTGCCCACGCTGGTCGTGTGGCTCTCATCTGGCCTGCGCAGTCCCGGGCGTCGCCGCAGGGCGGGGAGAGTGACGAGGCGCCGGTGCGCGACGCGCACGACCGGCGGTAGGTCCGGATGCCCTGGTGGCCGGAACGGCGGTCGGGGCTACCGTGTCAGCTGCTCGTCTCCCCGCCAGCACGTCGGTCGCAGGGAAGGAAGTACATGTGGGTATGGAGTTGATCGGTCGTCGGCTGTCGAGCGACGAGTTGCGAGCGGTGTTGGATGACCCGGGGGCTGTCACTACCCTGCTCTACGGCGATCTGGACGATGACGACGCGGAGATGCCCGAGCCCGAGCTGGTCTGGGTAGGTCCTGGCACGCCGTCCACTACCTGCTGACCGGGTCTGCCTGGGGCCGGCCAGGCGGTGCTCCTCGCCATCACCTGACGCGCCTCGAACGGGTTCGGCGGAGCTTGCGGGCCTCCACCCGTCGGCCATGACGACTCGGGCCAGCATGCCCACCGCTCCGGGGTCGGATACCCGTGACCCTGCACGAGTCCGAGGCATCGTCGCGTTACGCTACCGGGCATGACGCGTTACCTGGTCGTGCCCGGTAGGGGAGTGCCGCGCCCCGACCACTGGTCGCGCAGTTGGGTCAGGGATTACCCGGAGTACGAATGGGCGCCCGAACCGCCCGGACCGCCGTACGTCGCCGCCGAGCGGGTCGCCGCGCTGCACGCTGCGATAAGCGCCCGCAGTGAGCCGGCGATCCTTGTGGCGCACAGCGCCGGATGCCTGACCGTCGCCGTCTGGGCCAGCCAGCACGTCGGTCCCGTCCGTGCCGCCCTGCTGGTCACGCCGCCGTACCTGGATCCGGACTGGACTCCCGGCCCTCAGGAAACCGACGATGTCGTCATCGACCATGTGCCACGCGAGCCACTGCCCTTCCGCTCGATCCTGGTCGCCAGTCACAACGACCCACATGCCACGTTCGCGCAATTCGAAGCGTACGCGCGCGACTGGGGCTCGGAACTGTTCGACGCAGGCGCGGTCGGACACCTGGACTCCAAAACCGGGTTCGGCGAGTGGCCCGACGGCCAGCGCCTGGTCCGATCATTGAGCCAGCCTGCGCAGCAGGAATAACGCTGACGCCACTGCGAGCGTGGCTCCGTCCGATCACCGTCACCGACTGCACAACGTGCACTCTTCGGCACGACCAAGCGATCGACCGACACTCGACACCCGTCACACAACGTGACGCTCGAATCGCGGCATGAGCGCGTATCTGATCATGTCATGGAGCTGTCTGCGCGCCCGCCTACGCGGTGAAGAAGTTCACTCCTTTGTCGAGGTCGGATCGGCTGGCGTAGCCGTAGTCGGTGGTGGACGCCCGACTGTCGAAATCAGCCCGGTGACCGAACAGGAGTCGACGCGGACATCGGCGTCTCCTCCCGGCTGCCGACACCCGGGGCCGTCACGGCGATGCGCGCCGACCGGCGGCAGCGGGCCAGGTCACGCCTCGACGAGGTCCTCGAGAAGCGCCCGTGGGGCGTCGTCGACCTCCCCGGGCTGCGGCGCTTGGACGGTCACCGGCTCTCCCCAACTGTGGTAACTGAACCTGACCATGCCCAGCTCCGGCACGACGCTCGGCACGTCGATCTCGATCCAGCTCCATCGGCCCTGCGGTTCGGTGAAGACCTCGAACGGAACCGCGGTCAACCGCTCGGTGAACTCGTTGAGCGCCCGCCCGCCGGCACGTCTCGACCTGGTCATGTCGATGGTGCCGAGAAAGGTGTGCCCGCCGTCCCGCTTCGCGTCAACGATGCTCTTCACCAGGGTGAAGGCACCGCTCGGGTCGTCCTCCGGCATGAAATCCAGCGCACTACCCTTCGCGACACCCCCAGCCGGGATCCGCAGCCACTTCCGTGGCAGTCCCGGCAGGCCGGACAACTTCATGTAGTGGTCCTGTTCCGCCCGGATCAGCTCGACCACCAAGGTCTTGCCGTCGCTCTGGCCCAGTTCCATCCGCATGGTGCCCTTCCGGCCGACCGGATCCAGCCTGGCCTCCGAAGTCATTCCCGGCGCACGCATCGAGACCCCGATGGTCGTAGCGTTCATCCGCGCCGCCGACTCCGCCAGCTTCTCCAGTGGGGTGAGCTGCCTCAAGGTGGTCTCGACGGGCATGGGTCGCCCGTCGCCGTCGGCCCTGCCCCAGCGCCCACAGCCGTTGAGGGCTAGTGCGAGTGAGACGACGACCGCCGTCAGCGCCATTGAGGCATGTCGGCGAGTTCCCATCGAGGTACTCCTTCCGCTACCGCGCCCTCGGCGCTGAGACCGGGCAGCCCGGATCGTAATCCGTCCTCTGGAGCTGGTCGTCGCCGGGCCGGGACTTGTCCTTCCCGCCGTCTTCCTGGATGTGGTCGTCCCGGGGGCTGCATCGGTGGTGGCACGGCGGTCCTGGTGTTACTGGTCTGCACCGCGCCGTACGGTCTCGGGCTGCGGTACCGGTTGCGTCGGAACCGTGGTCAGGGCCGGCAGCGCGGGCCGGCGTGCCGGCGGGCCGGAGCGGCGTGACCGCAGCATCCTCGGTTTCGACCTCGGCGTCCTGGCGGCATCAACTTGCTTGCCGGGCTGCTGACCTACTGGCTGGGGGCGGTGAAGGTCACCGTTCCGGAGGGGGCGGAGTAGATGCCCGCTTCGTCGACCGCGCGTACGTAGACCTCGTGCATGTTGCCGGCGGAGACGGTGAACGTGACGGTCCGTACGTCCGTGGCGGGGCTCGAGAGGCCGAGGGCGCCGCCGTTGACGTACGTGACGTACCGGGAGATCGGGAAGTCGCCTGGTGCCGGGGCCGTCCATGACAGTGTCGCGGAGGTCGGGGTGAGCGTGGTGACGGTCGGGTCGGACGGCGGGGACGGCGGCACCGACGGGACGGTGGTGACGGTGCCGCGGGCGGACGGGGTCGAGCGCGGCGTGCCGTCGGTGTAGCGGGCGACGACGAGGAACGTGTAGCTCGTGCCTGGCCTGAGCCCGGTGAGCTGGACGCTGGTCGTCGACGGGCCCGTGCTCGCCCGGATCTGGATCGGTTGGGTCGGGGTTGCGGGCGGGGCGATCAGGTCGTAGCCGGCGATCCGTTCAGTGGCGACGCCCGGTGGTCGCCAGGAGACCGTGGCGGTGGTGGCGGTGATGTCGGTCGCCACCGGCGGGCCGGGCGTGACTTCGCTCGACAGGGTCGTGATGGTCACGGGGGCCGAGGCCGGCCCGCGGAGGTCGTTGGTGTCCCGTGCCCGCACGAACAGCTCGTAGGTCGTGGCCGGGCGCAACCCGCCGATCGGCACGAAGACCCACGCGCCGGTCGCGGTGGTGACCAGCTGGTCCGGGTGGATCCAGCCCAGCCGGCGGGCGTAGACCTCGTACACCGCGATTGGGTTGGTGCCCGTGGTGGCCGGCATCCAGGCGAGGTCGACGGTGGTGGCGGAGAGGAACTGCGTGCCGGCGGCCCGCGGCGCGCCGGGCGGGGTCACCGGTGCGTTCGCCTGTGCGGGCGCCGGTCCGGAGGTCGCCAACGCGAAGGCGAGCGTGACGCCGAGCAGATGCCTGTGGCCCATTCCGACATGCTCCGTCGGTCAGTGATGACTGTCAATGGACGTGCCGGTCGGCCACGACTCGTCGTGATCAAGTCTCCACCCAGATTTCAGGAACCACCGCAGCGGGTGCTGGACGCCAAGCCGCCGTTCCGGCCACGGTGATCCTGGCGGAGGCGGTCCTGTCCCGCCGGGTGGGCGGTCACGGTTAGTGGAGTCACCTGCCGCTTGTCCCGCGGCCCACTACGGATCAGAAGGTCAGCGGCTCGAATCCCTTGGGCGAGCAAGATCAGAAAACGTTTGACCTGCGGGAACGCCGTAGTCAACCTTCTGACCGGTTGACTGCTGCTGCCTGATGTAGTGTCAGGCCATTTCAGCGGGGCCTGGCATGGGAAGAGTGCGCGATATCTTCCTGCGGTGCCTGGAACCGCGTGACCGGAGGAGTCGATGCGGGAATGACCGCAGGGCGCCCGATGCCCACCCGGGACGACGTGCTCGGGTATTTCGACGCGTTGTCGAACTGGGGACGGTGGGGTGACGACGACGAGCGCGGGACTCTGAACCACATCACCGACGACGTCCGGCTGGCGGCGGCGCGGGCCGTGCGGCATGGCAGGAGCGTGTCGTGCGCATGGGAGGTTGCCGCACCGGAGGACATGGAGCGGTCGACGACGACGTGCCCGTGCGCCGCCGACATGCCGGGTGCCGAGAACATGCCGACCGCCTTCCACGCCGATCGGCGCTGGGGGTTCTCGTCCGAGCGGCTCGGTATCTCGTTTCACGGCAACACCCTCACGCACGTCGACTCGCCGTGTCACATTTTCTGGGACGGCACGATGTACAACGGGCGGTCGCACTCGTTGGTCGACGCGACAGCGGGATCGGCGTGGGGGGCCGTAACGGCGGCGGCGGACGGGATCATCACGCGTGGTGTCCTGCTGGACGTTGCGAGGGTCCGCGGTGTGCCGTGGTTGGAACCGGGGCAGGGTGTGTCTCCTGACGATCTTGAGGAGGCTGAGCGTCGTCAGGGTGTGCGGGTGCGGTCCGGCGATGCGGTACTCCTGCGGACCGGCTATGGCCGGGCTCGGCACGAGGCCGGTGCGGCCGGCGGTCTCACGCAGGCTGGCTGGCACGCGTCCTGCCTGCCGTGGTTGCATGACCGGGAGGTCGCGCTGATCGGTGCCGACACCCCTCAGGACGTTCAGCCGTCGGGGTACGAGGACGTGTTGATGCCGGTGCACGCCGTGAGTCTCGTTGCGATGGGTCTGTGGCTGCTCGACAACTGCGACCTGGAGGCGTGCGCGGCGACGGCTGCCGAACTCGCCCAGTGGGACTTCCACCTGACGGTCGCGCCGGTCCGTTTCGCCGGTACGTCCGGCAGCCCGGTCAACCCGATCGCCACATTCTGACCACGGCGGGCAGGTCGTGCCCGGCCACGCTGGGCGTCCAGGCTAGGGTTGGCTAGGCTCGCCGGAGACCGCGCCGCCAGTGACGAGGACTGCGATGACCCGTACCGACGATGACGTCGCCCTCGACTCGGCGTCGGACCCGCTGGTGCTCGCGCTGGACGTCGGGTCCACCGCCACCCGTGGTGGCGTGCAGGACGCGTCGGGCCGGCGGGTCCACGGCCTGCAGCACAAGGTGCCGCACGCCTTCACTGTCGCGCCTGACGGCACCTCGGTCATCGACCCCGACCAGGTGACCACAGAAATCGAGCAGGTTCTCGACGCGGTAACCGGGGATCCGCGGCTGGGGACCCGCATCGCCGGGGTCGCGATGGACACCTTCGCCGCCTCGCTGATCGCGGTCGACGCGGCCGGACGCGCGCTGACGCCGTGCCTGACCTACGCCGACTCCCGCAGCGCCGACGCGGTCGCGGTGTTGCGGAACGAGCTCGACGAGCAGGCAGTACAGCAGCGCACCGGCACCCGCCTGCACACGAGCTACCACGCCCCGCGCCTGCGTTGGCTCGCGGCCGCGCAGCCGCGCGTCGTCGCAGGGGCCGCGGTCTGGTGGTCGCTGGGCGAGTACGTCCTGGCTCGGCTGGTCGGGCACCCGCTCGCCGGAACGTCCACCGTGGCCTGGACCGGCCTGCTCGACCGTCACACCGGCGAGTTCGACGCCGAACTGCTCGCTGCCGCGGGTATCGGCCCCGAGCAGCTTTCCCCGCCGCGCGACATGACCGAGCCGGCAACTTCGGTGTCGTCGGCGCGCTGGCCCGCCCTCGCGCGGGCCGCGTGGTTCCCCGTCATCACCGACGGCCTCGCCAGCAACATCGGGTCGGGGGCGACCGACGCCACGGTGCTCACCGCGTCGACAGCCACCAGCGGTGCGCTGCGGGTGCTGCTCGACGGCCCGGCCGATCCGCTACCGTTCGGGCTGTGGAACTACCGGGTCGACGCGGGACACACGCTGCTCGGCGGGGCGATCAACGATGTCGGTCGTGCCGTCAGTTGGGCACAGAGCACGTTGCGCCTCGGCCCGGCGCTCGCGCCCGCCCTCACCGCGCCGCCGAGCGATGCCACGCCGCTGGTGCTGCCGTACCTCACCGGTGAGCGTGCGCCGGGCTGGGTCGGCGGGGCGCGCGCCGTGCTCGACGGGGTGTCGGCGGCCACGGATGCGGACTCCCTGTTCCGGGGGATCGTCGAGGGCGTGGCCATGACCTACGCGCGCGTCGCCGACGAACTGCACCTGGCCGCCCCGCAGGTCCTGGAGGTCGCGGCGGCGGGACGGGTCAGCAACGACCACCCCGAATGGCTCCAGATCCTCGCGGACGTGCTCGGCCGGCCCGTCACGCACGTGACCCGGCGGCGCGCCACGCAGCGTGGCACGGCGCTGCTCGCGCTCGACGTGCTGGCACCGGACGTCCCGCGCGCGCCCCGGGCCACCGGGGCGACCTACGAGCCTCGGCCCGCGTACGGCGAGCACTACGCGGGACGGCGGGCGCGGTTCGCCAAGGCGTACGACGCGCTCGTGCGCGGCTGAGGGACCCGGTGCCCTTTCCTCGCGCCCGGCACGGAGCCAGGTCGTCCTGCCGGCGCTGCGATACCGGTCATGCGCCTGAACGTGTCCTGCGTGCCAATGGCCACCACGGTTCAGCCGAGGACGTCGCCGCCGTGGCCCCATTCGCCGCCGCGTTGAACGCGTGGCGGCACACCTCCCGGCCACGGCGACGATCGGCGCTGCGGCCGCACCTGCCTGTCCGAAACACGGGCGACGACACCCACCGAGCAGATCGGTGGATTCAGGCCGGCTCCGTGTTCGGCTCCCGGACGGAATCGTGCTCGGCCGGACCGGGACCGGCGGGCCCGAGGTCGTCCCACCACCCGAGCACTCTGGCCGCGAAGAATGTCAGCCACTTCGACGGCTGCCCTGCCGGGACATCGACCTCGAACCACACCTGGCCCGGATGCCGCCGTTCCTGCAACCACGTGCCGTCGGGCTGGCGGGCAACACGGAGCCGCGCAATCGCCTCCGCCATGCGTTCGTCGGGGGCGGTGCCGTCGTGGAGCGCGGCAGCGCGAAAGTAGTCCGCAGCGTTCAGTACGCTGTAGAACCAGAGGAACGGGTACGCCAATCGCAGCGCCCAAGGGCCGACCGGCTCGCCTGTCGACAGCCTGCGGTACAGCCCGCGCGTGAGCAGATACTCCTCCCCGCCGCGTCGCGCGTCACTCGCCCGCGCACTGTCGCCGGTGACCCGCTCGTAATCCAGTAACCCCTTCAGGACGTTCAGAGTGGAGTGGAACGAGGACCTCGTCGCGCCCTGCACCCACTCGCAGTTCCACCCGCCGTCGGCCAGCCGGTGGGCGAGGAACCAGTCGACGAGGCCGTCGACATCGGCGCCGAGCCAGAGCCCGTTGGACAGCGTCCACGAGTTGATGCAACAGTCCACCTCGCCGCCCCAGTAGGGCAGGCCGTCGTACTCCCAACGACTGTTTGCCGCGAGCCGCGACGCCGTGTCGGCGAGCACACCCGCGTCGAGCCCCCACTCGCGCAGTGAATTCAGCGTCCATGTGGTCGCTGTCCACGGCTGGGCGCCCTGCTGCGCCTCAGGGTCGTCGAAGTCGAAGCCGCCGGGGAAGAACGCCCCCCGCCCACTGCCCGTCGGGGTCCTGGAGCGCGAGCAGCCGCGCGCCGTACCCATGGGTCGCGACCCGCGCCCTGGTGGCCGCCCACACCTCTGCCGGCAGGCGGAGGAGGTCCCGCTCGACCTGCCAGCGCAGGGCCGGGTCGGAGTCGACCAGCCAGGCGATGAGCGAGCTGCCAGCCATCCGGGGAGAATACCGGTCGCGCCGTCACCGGTCGCGCCATCACCGGGCGCGACGAGCCTGATTGCCACCCCAGCTTGCCCGCCGCGCACCCATCGACAGATCCCAGGCCACCTGCGGTACGCCGTCGGCCAGCACCTCGTGCCGGCCTGCCGGCTCTGCGGATCCGCGGCGGGTGGCAGGGCCCGGGGGCGGAGCCGGGTCGAGGCTCCACCCCCAGGTCTGCCGGAGACGGTCAGGCGAGGGCGCAGGCCGCGCCGTTGAGGGTGAACGAGGTCGGTCTGGCCGTGTTGCCGGTGTGGGTGGCTTGGAAGCCGAAGCTGACCGACGCGTCGCGCGCGATCGTGGCGTTGTAGGAGACGTTCCTGGCCGTCACCTGGCCGGAGGCCGGCGAGTAGCTGGCGTTCCAGCTGGAGGTGATCGTCTGGCCGCTCGGTAGGGTGAAGACGAGGGACCAGCCGTCGACCACGCTCGTGCCGGTGTTGGTGATGGTGATGCTCGCGGTCAGGCCTGTGCTCCACGCGTTCACGGTGCTGGTGACTCGGCAGGCGCCGGTGGAGGGCGTCGGGGTGGTCGGTCCCGGTGTCGGTGGGGTCGGCCCCGATGTCGGAGTGGTCGGTCCCGGCGTCGGCGTCCCCTGGAACTGTGTGAAGAACGCCCACGTCTCCTGGGGGAGCCAGGCCGTGTTGGAGCCGGCGTCCTGCGGTGTGGGGGTGTGACCGCCGTCGAACGCGTACCAGGCGACCGGGTGCCCGGCCGAGCAGCCGGAGTAGTGGTATTCGGTGTGCCTCCCGCTGCCCTGCGCCGGCTCGGGCGGACTTGCCGCCGTGCAGCCGTTGTTCCTGACGAACCTGTCACGCATCGCTCGTCCGCCGGAGATGCTGAGTACGTTGTCACTGAGCCCGTGCGCCTGAAGGTAGGCGATGGGCTGGTTCCCGCCGTTGCACCCGCTGATCACGCCACCCGAGTAGATCGCGACCGCGCGGAAGGTCTCTGCCCGGGCACAGGCCAGGGCGTAGCTCATCCCGCCGCCGTAGCTGAATCCCAGGGAGAACAGCTGGGTCGTGTCGACGCAGAGAGCGTTTCCGATCGTCTGGATCATGTTGTCGGTGAAGGTCACGTCCTCGCCGCCGGAGTTGGCCCAGCCGTTGTTGAGGCCTTCCGGGGCGACGAAGATGGTGCTGTTGTTCGACAGCGGCAGCAGTCCGTAGTAGCCCTGGCTGACGACGGAGTTGGCGTTGCCGTTCAACCAGTGGAATCCGAACACCAGCCGGTAGGGGCGGTTGTTGTCGTAGTTGTCGGGGATCCTCAGGACGAAACTGCGGGTCTTCCCGCCGCTCTGTATCGAATGGGTGCCGTTGGTCAGCGTCGGTGCCCGACCGCACCCGGCGGTGGCCGCGAGGACGCCGACGCCGGTGTCCGGCGCGGCTCCCTCCGCCGCTCTGGGCGCGGCCGCACCCGACGGCAGCGCGGTCGCTACCAGTACCGCGACGCCTGCGGCGGCCACGGCCCCCGACAGCGACAAGATTGTCGAGCGACCTCGGCGAGCTGCTCTCTCAAACACACTTCCTCCTCCAGTTGCATTCTCACCGTGGCGGCGCGCGGGCACGTCGACTGACCGGGGCCAGTGCGGCCGTGGGGTGCGTACCGGTCGCCGCGGCCGTACGGTCACGAGCGGATCGGTCGCCTCGGTGAGCGCCCGTTGCGGCGAAGTGGCCGGGGTCGCCGGCGCGTGACCGCCAACGGCCGCCTTCTGCGCGACGGGGTCGGCATGCACCGACCCCGTCGTCCCCACCTGCCACGTGTCCACTAACAGTGACTCTTGTCAATATAGGAGCCATCGTGACGGTCGTCAATCGATATGTTGAGCGTTTGGATATGGGCAGTGGAGACCGAAACCCAGCCGCTGGCTCCGGCGAGGCTGGCAAAGTGATCCAACGTTCCGGATCAGCCGGACGAGCCCGGTCGTCTGCCCAACCGTCGGCGCGATGTCGTCGGCTGCGGTTCGTTTCCGGTCCGGTGGCGCGCTCGCCACGGCGTCGCCGCTGCGGAGTCTGACCGCCGCCTACCAGCCCCACCGCCCCGGCCGAACCGTGCTCGGCGGCGCCGGGCCGCTCTCCGACGGGCTCCCTTCGCCGCGAGACCGCGTGGAGCGGGTTGGTGGCACCTGCTCTCGGGTACCCGATCCCACCCCGGGCGGTGCCTGCCCGGGGTGTCGGCCGCACGTCGGGGCAGCCTCAGCGCGGGCGGGCAGGTGAAGTGCCGGTGTCCGCCGTCCCGCTCGGGGGTGGCCGCGGACCGGTCGAGCATCACTCCAAGACATTTTATTGACGACCGTCAGCCAAGTTGCTAGCTTGCTGCAATGATGTCTATCAATGAAAGGGTTCGCCGCCGAGTCCGGGTGGCACTCGTCGCGTTGGCTTCCACGGCGCTGGCGGCGACCGCCGGGATCATGCTCGCTCCACCGGCCAGGGCGGCCTCCCTGGTCGAGGTGGGCAGCTTCGGTGACAACCCGGGCGGCATGCGGATGCACGTCTACGTCCCGGACTCCCGTCCCGCCAATCCGGCGATCGTGGTGGCGATGCACGGCTGCGGCGGTTCGGGTCCGGGCTTCTACTCCGGCAGCGAGTTCGCCTCGCAGGCCGATCGGTACGGGTTCATCGTGATCTACCCGACCGCGACCCAGCAGGCGGGCTTCGGCAACTGCTTCGACGTCTGGTCGGCGGCGTCCAAGCGCCGGGGCGGCGGTAGCGACCCGGTGTCGATCATGTCGATGGTGACGTACGTCCAACGGCAGTACGGCGGTGACCCGAACCGCGTCTTCGCGACGGGCAGTTCCTCGGGCGGCATGATGACGAACGCCATGCTCGCGCTCTATCCGGACGTCTTCAAGGCGGGCGCGGCGTTCATGGGCGTGCCGTTCAACTGCTTCGCGAACGCTGCCGACTTCCCACCGCAGAACAGCCAGTGCGTCAACGGGCGGATGGACCGTACACCCCAGCAGTGGGGTGACGCCGTCCGCCAGGCGTACCCCGGTTACAACGGTGCCCGCCCGCGTATCCAGTTGTGGCACGGCACGAACGACACCCTCGTGCCGTTCCAGCTGCTCCAGGAGGCGGTCGACCAGTGGACCAACGTGCACGGTCTGAGCCTCACCCCGACCTCCACGGACACGCCGCAGGCGAACTGGAACAGGCGGCGCTGGACCAGCGGCGGCGTCACGCTGATCGAGGCGATCAGTGTCAACGGCGCCGGTCAC
This sequence comes from Plantactinospora veratri, assembly GCF_036421995.1. Lineage (NCBI taxonomy): Bacteria > Bacillati > Actinomycetota > Actinomycetes > Micromonosporales > Micromonosporaceae > Plantactinospora > Plantactinospora veratri. The sequence goes on along the minus strand of NZ_JAZGQL010000026.1, from coordinate 71,123 downwards.
AGCCTGCCGATGAGCGGGATGGCGCAGGCGGCGGTGCAGTTCTTCGGCCTCGCCGGTGGCACGCCGACCCCGAACCCGACCACCGGTACGCCCACGACCCCGCCGACCGTGCCACCGACGACCACCCCGCCACCGTCGACGACCACCCCGCCACCGTCGACAGGGGCCTGCCGGGTCGGCTACACGGCCAACAGCTGGACCGGCGGCTTCACCGCCAGCGTGACGGTCACCAACACTTCGAGCACCGCCGTCAACGGCTGGACCGTGCAGTGGAGCTGGCCCGGCAACCAGCAGGTGACCAACGCCTGGAACGCCACGGTCAACCAGTCCGGGGCGCAGGTGACGGCTCGCAACGTCTCGTACAACGGCACGATCGGGGCCGCGGCGAGCGTCACGTTCGGCGTCCAGGGCACCTACAGCGGAGCGAACCAGGCGCCGAGTCAGTTCACCCTCAACGGAGCGGCGTGCAGTCAATGACCGCACACGCGGCATCGACGGCAACCCCCACTGTCAGATGACGGGTCGAGCGAGTTCGACCAGGCCGGTGCCGAGTACCACGGCACCGGCCTGGTCCACGCTCTCGAACCGGTATCCGGCACCGTCTGCCCAGACCCGGGTGGTGAGATTGTCGCCGGGTGCGATCGGCCGGGTGAAGCGGCAGCTCAGCCGCGCCGGCTCGGCGCCGTCGGCGAGCACGGTGTGGCTGGCGATGGCGAGACTGGCCAGACCGTGCACGATGACGCCGGGCAGCCCGGCGGCACGGGCGAACTCGTCGTCGAGGTGGATCGGGTTGTGGTCACCGGAGGCCTCGGCGTAGCGGCGTGGCAGGTCGAGCGGCAGGGGTGCGGTCCCGGTACGCAGCGGCGGGCCGCCGTGCGCATCGGCCGGCAGGGTGGGGGAGGGGGTGCCCAGTCGCAGGTCGGTCGGGACGCCCCGGTAGAACTCGGTGACGTACTGCTCGTTCAGGAGCACGCCGTGGCCGTCGTACGTCTGCACCCCGATGGTGGCGACTGTGCCGCTGCGCTTGCCGTGCAGCCCTAGCACGGCGGCGCGGACGGTGACCGTCTCGCCGACCGGAAGCCGGCGGTGGAAGAGGATGTCCTGCTGGCCGTGCACGACCCTGGCGCGCAGCTCGGGCGGGGCGGCGGTGCCCGCGACCGCGAAGACCAGATCCATGGCGGGGACCACGGCGTAGACCGGGGAAGGTCCGCCGACGGCGTCGGCGTAGGCAGCCACGCCGGCCGGGGTGACATCGAACGGGCGTGGCTCGCTCCAGCGGCCGACGACGGAGCCGTCGAACGACATCAGTCGGTCACCTCCAGTACCACGGCGGCGGCGGTGTCGCCGGCCGCGCACCCGGTGAAGAGGCCGCGCCCGCCGCCCCGGGCGCGCAGCGCGGCGACGAGTTCGGTGATCGCACGCAGGCCGGTCGGCCCCTGCGGGTGCCCGTAGACCAGGCTGCAGCCGTACGGGTTCATCCGGTCCAGCGCGAAGCCGGTCTGCCGGGCGAAGTAGAGGTCGTTGACGGCGAACGGGTTGTGCGTGGTCACCACGTCGATGCCGGTGATGTCGAGGCCGGCGTCGGTGAGCGCGGCGCGGGCCGCCGGCAGTGGCGCCCTGGGCATCCGGGCCCGGTCGGTACGGGCGAAACCGATCGCGAGCAGTCGGGCGACGCCGGTACCGCCGCCGAGTTCGCGGGCCCGGTCGACCGTACTGAGCAGCGCCGCGGCGGTACCGTCGCCGGGATGGGTCTGCGACCCGTACGTCACGACGCCGTCCGGCCTGACCGGGGAGAGCGCGGCGAGGCCGTCGGCCGTGGTGTCGTGCACGCCGTGGTCGTCGTCGACCACGACGCTGCCGCGTCGGCCGGGCACGTGCACCTCCACCAGGTGGCCGGGGCGCAGGGCGGCGGATGACCGGTACTGCTCGTGGCGCAGCAGCGTGAGGGCGTCGAGCTCGGCACGGGAGTAGCCCTCCTCGGCGGCGACGTGCTCGGCGGTGTCGAGCATGGACTGACCGGTGTTCGGGTCGTGCCGCATCGGGTCCAGTACCCAGTGCTCGGTTAGTGGCGCCGCGCCCGGGCTGCGCTGGGCCGACCAGACCAGCAGCGGCCCGTTGCTGGTCCGGTCGGACGCCAGCGCGAGTACGGTGCGGTGGGCGCCGAGTTCGACCTGGACGGCGGCGGCCTGCACCACCGCCACCGAGGTCGCGCAGGCTTGGGCGATGGTCGGACCGGTGACGGTGTCGAGCCCGAGCCGGGGGGTGATGGTGGTGGCGCCGTAGAAGGATGCCGGCTGTGGCACGGTGCTGCCGAAGACGACCTGGCTGATCTCGGAGGTCGGGATGCCGCCCCTGTCCAGCGCCCGGCCGGTCACGTCGACCGCGAGGTCCACACTGGACATCTCGGCGAGCGGACCCTGCCAGCGGCAGAACGGCGAGGACCAGACCAGGTTGACCGGGATCGCCACGTCGGAGAGCCGCATCACCGGCTCCTGGCGAGGCCGGCGGGCTGCCTGGCAGATCGCATTCAGGTCATCCCTTCGGCCTGCCCACCGGCGACGGTGAGCACCTGGCCGTGGACGAAATTCGACCACGGCGAGCAGAGCAGGAAGATGCCGCCGGCCGCCTCCGCCGGGGTGGCGGGCCGGCCCAGCGGGATGCGCGCCGCGGCCTGTTCCCGGACGGCGCCGGGGATGCCCAGCGGGATCCGGTGGTCGCCGTGGTCGAAGGTGCCGGCCTCGCTGGCGTCGGCGGTCAACCGGGTCTGCACGAAGCCGAACGCCACCGCGTTGACGTTGATCCTCAGCGGGCCCCACTCCTTGGCGAGCGTCCTGGTGAGGCCGATCAGGGCCGCCTTGGCGGCGGCGTAGTTGGCCTGGCCGACGTTGCCCATGGTGCCGGCGATCGAGGTCACGTTGACCACCTTGCGGAAGATCTCGCGGCCCTCGGCAGCGTCGCGCTTGGCGGCCTCGCGCAGTACCGGCGCGGCGGCGCGGAGCAGCCGGAACGGCGCCGTGAGGTGGATGTCGAGCATGGCGGTCAGCTGCTCGTCGGTCATCTTGTGGAAGATGCCGTCCCAGGTGTAGCCGGCGTTGTTGACCACGATGTCGAGCCGCCCGTACTCGTCGACCGCGCGGGCGACGACCTCGGCCGGCGCCGTCGGCACGGTCAGGTCGGCCGGGACCGCGACCCCGCGACCGTCGAGCGACCCGACGGTGCGGGCGAGGGCCTCGCCGTCCAGGTCGGCGCAGACCACCCGGGCACCGTGCTCGGCCAGCAGCTCGGCGGTCGCCCTGCCGATCCCGCGCGCCGCTCCGGTGACCACCGCGACCCGGTCCGTCAACAGTCCGCTCATGCCGGCACTCCGCTTCGCTCCGTGCCGCCATGAGGCTCATTCGCACTGAGCTGGCTGATTCGCTCGCTCCGCTCGCTCATGCCGGCACTCCGCTTCGCTCCGTGCCGCGATGCGGCACCGCTGCACTGAGCTGGCTGATTCGCTCGCTCAAGGCTGTCCTTCCGTCGTCGAGGCGAACTCGGCCGCCAACACGTCCTGCCAGGTCCGGCGGGCCGCCCTCTTGTCGAACTTGCCGGTCGCCGTCGTCGGCAGCGCGTCGACGAACCGGACGATGTCGGGCATCCACCAGCTCGCCACCCGGGGCCGCAGGTGCGCGGCGAGCGTGTCGGCGGAGACCTCGGCGCAGGCGACGACGAGCGCGGCGGGCCGTTCGCCCCAGATCGGATGCGGTACGGCGATGACCATGGCCTGGGCCACCGCCGGATGGTCCATGAGATGGTTCTCCAGATCGATCGAGCTGATCCACTCGCCGCCCGACTTGATCAGATCCTTGGCGCGGTCGAGCAGGTGAAGATAGCCGTCGCCGTCGACGGTGCCGATGTCGCCGGTACGCAGCCAGCCGTCCCGGAAGCGGACGGTGTTGGCGTCGTCCTCCGGCTGGTGGTACGACTCGGTGACCCACGGCCCGCGTACCTCGATCTCACCGGCGGAGCGCCCGTCGTGCGGCAGCACCACGCCGTCCGGGTCGACCACCCGCAGCTCCACCCCGGCGGTCGGCACGCCCTGGGTGGCGTGCAGTGCCTGCCGGTACTCTTCCGGCCGGTCCTCCAGATGCCGTCGGACCATGGTCAGGTTGCCGGACGGCGACATCTCGGTCATGCCCCAGCCCTGCCGCATGGCGACACCGCGCCGCTGATAGCGCTGGATCAGCTCGAGCGGGATCGCCGAGCCGCCACAGAGGATCCGGTCCAGGCTGGCCAGCTCGTCCGGGCCCGGTCCGAGCTGGTCGACGGCGAGCCAGAAGGTCGGCACCCCCGCCGCGACCGTCACCCGCTCCTCCCGGACGAGGCGTACGACGGTGGCCGGGCTGGTGTCGGCGCCGGCGAGGACCAGGCCGGCCCCGGCCAGCGCCGCGGAGTACGGCATGCCCCAGGACAGGGCGTGGAAGAGTGGGGTCAGCGGGAGCACGACGTCGCGTTCCCGGATGGCGAACGAGTCGACGAAGAGCCCGCTCATCGCGTGCAGGGTCAGCGACCGGTGCGAGTAGACCACGCCCTTCGGACGGCCGGTGGTGCCGCCGGTGTAGCAGAGGCAGGCCGCGCTCCACTCGTCCACCTCCGCCGGCTCGTCCTCCGGCGCGCTCGCCAGGAGCCGCTCGTAGTCGATCGCGTCGGCGAAGTCCGGGTGTGCCGCGGTGCCGTCCGGCAGCACGACATAGTGCCGTACGCCGGGCAGCCGGCTCCGGATCGGCGCGAACTGTCCGGTCAGGGACGCCGTCACGAAGATCACCCGGTCCTCGGCGTGCGTGGCGATCGCCGCCACCTGATCCGGGTGCAGGCGGGTGTTCAGCGGTTGCAGCACCGCTGCGGCCAGTGGCACGCCGTAACACAGCTCCAGGTGCGGCAGCCCGTTGCAGGCGTACGTGCCGACCCGGTCGCCGGGGCGGACGCCGAGCGCGGCGAGCGCGTTGGCCAGCCGGTGTGCCCGACCGGCCAGCTCGGGCCAGCCGCACTCCGCCCGACCGGCCTCGGTGTATCCGACCAGTCGGGCGTGCGGGCCCATCGCGGCGGCCCGGCGCAGCATCATCCCGACGGAGAGTGGCATCGAGCCCATGGTGCTTCGCACCCGTCAGCCCTCCGCCGCCCCGGTCCCGGTCAGCAGCGCGCGGAGCCGGTCCGGCCACGGACTGCTCTGGCCCGTGTCGGCATCGATCCACACCACCGTCAGCGTTCCCCGGGCCAGTGTCGTGCCGTCCCGGGCCACCGTGAAGGCGTAGCGCAGCGAGGCGCGCCCCACGTGCTCCACCGCCAGGGTGGTCTCGGCGATCTCGCCGAAGTGCAGGGCCGCCAGGTAGTCGATCGTGAGGTTCACCCGGGGCATCCAGCGGGCGTCCGCCGCCGTGACGCCGAGCTGGTCCTGGAGTTCCTTCTCGGCGCTCTCCACGAACCGCAGGACCACCCCGTAGTGCCACCGGTCCGCCGGGTCGGTGTCCGACCACTCGAGGCGACGGCGCACGACGATCGACGCTGGCTCGGCCATCCGGTCTCCCCGCTGGTCCTGTAGCTGGTGTCGTCCGGTGTGAACACATGGCCCGAGGTACTCGGGCCCGGACCGAGCGACGTCCTCGGGCCTGGACCGAGTCTGACTATCTACGTGCCTAGCGTCAAGACTAGTGTCACGCATCGCCGGTCCGACTGGTGTGGGTACGCACCAGTGCGGCGAGGTCGGGGTCGTGGCCGGCGACCACCTGGACCACGCGTTGTTCGGCCAGACCGGTCAGACCGTCGTACAGCTCGACGAAGAGCGCCCGGGCCGCCGCCCGGGGCCAGCGCGCCGGCAGCAGTTCGGTCGGCAGTTCCGGGTCGAGGCTCGGCATGGTGCGCCAGTCGTCCATCAGGGCGGTCCGCGCGACGAGGGCCTCGGCGGTGCCGATCCGGCCGGTGCGCCACCGCCGCCGGACCGGCTCGTACGCGGCGAGGATCCGCTCGTATTCGGCGCGCAGGGCGGCCAGGTCCCAGGCGTGGATCGGATGGCCGCCGGTCGGCCCGCCGTCGGCAAGCTCGGCCGTGAAGACGGTGGCCCGGTCGATGTCGAGCTCGGACAGGATCGTCGTCACCTCGGTGACCCGTTCGTGCGGCGAGACCCAGAGCCCGTCGTAGAGCGGAGCGAAGCCGTGCCAGCCGAGCCGGGTACGCAGGGCGTGCCGCCGGGACCTGTCGTCCTCGGGTACCGAGAACGCGGCCACGGTCCACCGACCGCTCCACGACGTCCGCTCGGTGCCGAACGACAGGATGTGGCCCCGCCCCTCGGCGAGCACCCCGGCGGCCCGCTCGCTGAGGGCGTACGAGGTGCGCCGGCCGGACTTCGACTGCTCCAGCAACCCGCGCCGGGCCAGCCTGCTCAGCGCGGCCCGGGCGCTGACCTCGGTGATGCCGAACTCGCCGAGCAGTGCGACCAGGGCCGCCGAGGGGAGCGGGGCGCGCTGGCCGTACCAGTAGTCGCCGAGCAACGTCAGCAGCAGGTGTTGCGGGCTGCCGCCGGCCTGCACGCGGGGCAGGTCGGCCGGGGGCGACGCGGACTGCATCGACATGCGGCCGACTCTACAGATTCGGGGTCGTCCGGCAGCCGGTCGGCCCGGGGCGGCCGACGCGGGCCGGCGGAGCCGAGAGACCGCCGTCTCGGAACGAGAACGTTAGGCATGAATGTTGACCGGCGTGCGATAGATGTCTAGCGTCTCCGTGACAGAGCTTTGCCTCGTGGCTTTCCCTCGTCGTGGGAGGCAACCGTGCGACGTACCGCCGTATCCGCCGTCGCGCTCGTCGTGGCGGTCGCCACGACCGGCTGCGGCGGCGAATCGTCCACCGGAGGCGGTGCCGGCCCGATCAGGGTCGGCCAGATCGTCTCCCTGACCGGCAACTACGCACCACTCGGCACCGAGAACGAGAAGTCCGTGGCGCTCGCGGTCGAGCAGATCAACGCGGCCGGCGGGGTGCTCGGCCGCACGGTGGAGCTGATCGTCCGCGACGACAAGAGCCAGCCCGACCAGTCGGTGCTCGCCTTCAACGACCTCCGCGGCCGCGACGTCGCCGCCGTGATCGGCTCGCCCTTCTCCAACTCCGCCCTGGCCACCATCCCGCTGGTCGACCGGGAGAAGATCCCGTACATCTCGCTCACCCCGGCCGACGAGCAGGTCGACCCGGTGCACCCGTACGTCTTCGTCGTGCCGGCCACCTCGGCGACCTATGCGGACCGGATCCTGCAGTACCTCAAGGCGCAGGACATCACCAGGATCGCCGTCGCCTACGACGGTCGCAGCTCCTACGCCAAGGCCGGCTTCGACGGTACCCGGGAAAAGGCGCCCGGCCACGGCGTCACCCTCACCGCCAGCCCGGAGTTCCAGACCACCACCACCGAGTTCTCGGCCGTCTTCAACCAGGTCCGCTCCTCGGGGGCGCAGGCGCTCGTCGTCTGGGCCACCGGCGCTCCCGGGGTGGCGCTGGCCAAGCAGTACGCCACCGCCGGGCTCGACGTGCCGGTGGTCTTCACCGGGGCGCAGGCCAGCAGGCTCTGGCTGGACCCGGTCGGCCCGGCCGCCGAGGGCGCGCTGGTGGCCAGCTCGATCGGCGTGGTCGGTGACACCCTCCCGGACGGCGAGCAGAAGCGGGCGATCGACGAACTGGCCGGTGCGTTCCGCGGCAAGCACGGGTACCCGCCACCCCAGTTCGCCCAGGACGGCTACAGCGGGGTACGGCTGCTCGTCGCCGCGATCGAGAAGGCCGGCGGCACCGACCGGGAAAAGATCCGGGACGCCCTGGAAGGGCTGACGGTGACCACCCCGAACGGCACCTACACCTACAGCGCCACCGACCACGCCGGCCTCAAGGCCGACTACATCTCGGTCAACACGGTGCGGGGCGGCGCGTTCGTCCCCACCGACTGGGCGCGGGAGCAGCTCGCTGCGGTGGCGGGGAGGTGACCGAGCCGCTGCTGCGGGTCGCCGGTGTCTCGCACGCCTTCGGCGGCGTGTACGCGGTGCGGGAGGTCGACATCGACGTCGCGCACGGGGAACTGCGTGCCGTCATCGGGCCGAACGGCGCCGGCAAGTCCACCCTGTTCAACCTGGTCGGTGGCCAGTTGGCCCTGCGTACCGGCGCGATCGCGCTCGCCGGTACCCGGGTGGACCGGCTGCCGGCCCACCGCCGGGCCCGGCTCGGGATCGGTGTCGTCTTCCAGGGCGCCCGGATCTTCCGCGGCATGACGGCGCTGGAGAACGCGATGGTCGGCGCGCACGCCGTCACCCGAGGAGGCTTTGCCGGCGCGGTCTTCCGGCTGCCGGTGCACCGTCGGGAGGAGCGGGAGATCCGGCAGAGCGCCCGGGAGGCGTTGGACCGGGTCGGCCTCGCCGGCTGGGCGGACCGGCCGGCGGAGTCGCTGCCGCTGGGGCAGCAGCGGGCTCTCCAGGTGGCCCGCGCGCTCTGCGGCCGCCCCCGCCTGCTCCTGCTCGACGAGCCCGCGGCCGGGCTGCGCGCGGCCGAGCGGGACGCGCTGGCCGGACTCTTCGAGGAGTTGAGGGCGGGCGGCCTGACGATGGTGGTCGTCGAGCACGATGTCGCCTTCGTGACCCGGCTGGCCGACCGGGTCACCGTACTCGACCTCGGCCGGGTGATCGCCGAGGGCACTCCCGCGGCGATCCGGGCCGATCCGGCGGTTGTCGCCGCGTACCTCGGAACGGGGGTGTCCGCGTGATCGACGTCGTCGACCTCACCGTCCGGTACGGCGTCGCGGTCGCGCTGCACGAGGTCAGTCTCACCGTGGCGGCCGGGGAGATGGTGGCGCTGATCGGCCCGAACGGCGCGGGGAAGTCCACCCTGGTCGACACGCTCTCCGGGATTCGACGGCCGGCCGGTGGCACGGTGACGATCTCCGGCCGGCTGGCCCACGTACCGGAGGGACGCCAGGTCTTTCCCGACCTGACCGTCGACGACAACCTCCGGCTCGGCGGTTGGCGTGTCCGCAACCGCGACACCGGCCCGATCTACGAGATCCTGCCCGGGCTGGCCCCGTTGCGGCGCCGCCGCGCCGGTCAGCTCTCCGGTGGGGAACAGCAGATGGTGGCGGTCGGTCGGGCGCTGATGGGCCGGCCGGACGTGCTGGCGATCGACGAACTCTCCCTCGGCCTCGCCCCGCTCGTCGTCGCCGACCTGGTGCGGCACCTGCGGGAGCTGAACGCCGAACGCGGTCTCGCCGTGCTCCTCATCGAGCAGAACGCCCGGCTCGCCCTCGACCTCTGCGGCCGGGGATACGTGCTGGAGGCGGGGCGGGTCGTCGCCGCCGGGACCGCGGCGGAACTGGCCGCCAGCCCACGGGTCGCCGACGCCTATCTGGGAGTGGCCGGGTGACGGAGTTCCTCCAGTACCTGATCACCGGCGTCGGTGGCGGATGCGCCTTCGCGCTCGTCGGCAGCGGCCTCGTCGTCGTCCACCGGGTCACCCGGGTGGTCAACTTCGCCCAGGGCTCGTTCGCGGTGATCGCGGCACTGACCGCGTCGACGCTGCTGGCCAGCGGGCTTCCGCACGGCCTGGCCGAGGTCTCCGCCGTGGCGGTCGGTGCCGGTGCCGGGCTGCTCGTCGGGCTGGTCGCGATCGGCAGGCCGGGTACGCCACCCGGCGCGTCGCTGATCATCACGCTCGGGCTGGCCGTCTTCGCGTACGCGGTCGAGGTGCTGCTCTGGGGTGACCAGCCCCGGTCGTTCGCCGGGGTACCCGGTGCGGTCGAGATCGCCGGTGTCCGCTTCCAGGCCCACTACCTGCTCATCATCGGTGCGACGGCCGTCGTCTTCGCCGGCACGGCGGCGCTGTTCGCGCGTACCGACATCGGCCGGGCACTGTCGGCGTGCGCCTCCAACCCGTACGCCGCGAGGGTCGTCGGCATCGACGTCGTCCGGATGGGGCTGCTGGCCTTCGGCATCGGCGGTGCGCTCGGCGGGCTCGCCGGAGTGCTCGTCACGCCGATCCAGCTCGTCACCTTCGACTACGACGTCACGCTGATCATCGGTGGCTTCGCCGCCGCCGTCTTCGGCGGGTTGACGCGGCCGTTGCACACCCTGGTCGGTGGATTGCTGCTGGGCGTGGCCCAGTCCTTCGTGGCCGGTTACGGCAATGCCGCGTACCAGATGGAGGTGGCGCTGGTGTTGTTGCTCGCCGTGATGCTGAGGCAGGCCGCGCGGACGCCGGTGGCCGAGCAGGAGCCGGCCTGATGGCGCGGTGGGCGCCGGCGGCGGCGGTGGCGGCGGGCACGCTCGCCCTGCCGCCGCTGCTGTCCGGCAGCCACCTGACCGTCTACATCCTGCTCGGCCTTGCCGTGATGGTCACCGTCGGGCTGTCGCTGCTGATGGGGTACGCCGGGCAGATCTCCCTCGGGCAGGCCTCCTTCTACGCGATCGGCGGCTACACGGCCGGTCTGCTCAGTGTGCACAGCCTGCCACCGGTGCTCGGCCTGCTCGCCGCGCCACTGGTCTCCGCCGCGTTCGCGGTCGTCGTGGGGGTGCCGCTGCTGCGGCTGCGGGGTCACCACCTCGCCTTCGCCACCCTCGCCATGCAACTGATCCTGCTCTCCCTGGTCGCCCGGGCGGACTGGGCGGGCGGTGCCATCGGCCTGCAGGGCATCCCGCGGCTGTCGGTGGGCGGCTACGAGTTCGCCGACGACCTCTCCTACGCCTATCTGGTCTGGGCCGCCGTCGCGCTCACCCTGCTGGTGGCCCGCAACATCGTCGCCTCCCGGCCCGGCCGTGGCCTGCACGCCCTGGCCAGCGGCGAGACCGCCGCGGCGGCCTGCGGTGTGCCGGTGGGGCGCTACCGGCTCACCGTCTTCGCGCTCTCCGCCGCGTTCGCCGGGCTGGCCGGCGGCATCTACGCCTTCTATCTCGGCTACCTCGCGCCGGGCTCGTTTCCGGTGCTGCTCTCCATCGAGTACGTGGTGATGGCCGTCGTCGGCGGGCTCGGCACCCTGTGGGGCGCCCTCGTCGGCGCCACCGCGATCATCCTGCTCGTCCAGGTGCTCAACACGCTCGGCACCCAGCCCGGCATGCCCGGCTACGCACCGAGCGTGCTCTCCTACGCCGTCTACGCGGTCCTGCTCGTGCTGGTCGTGATGTTCCTGCCGCACGGCATCGTGCCGGCGGTACGCGACCGGTTGACCCGCAGGGCGGCGGGCGGAACGGGGTAGCCGGGCCGCTCCCGGCTCCCGGATTCCGGTACGGAGGGATAGACAGCAGTCGTTTGACGTATGACGATGTGAGCGCTAACTTCTATACCTCGGGCGTACGCGTCCGTTCTGCTCGCCCGCGCCCCGACCGAAGGAGCGGAATCATGAAGGCCACCGGTGCGGCTCGTCCCGCCTCTGCACCGAGACGTCGCTGGCGCTCAGGGCTGGCCGTCGCGGCGGCGGCGGTCGTCGCGGCCGGCACGCTGGTCGCGGTGAACCCCACGCCCGCGTCGGCGGCGACGGTGGACACCAACGCCTGGTACGTCCTGGTGAACAGGAACAGCGGCAAGGCGTTGGACCTGTACGCCTCGGCCACCAACGACGGCGCGCGGATCAGCCAGTGGACCCGGAACAACGGCGCGAACCAGCAGTGGCAGTTCGTGGACTCGGGCGGTGGCTACTACCGACTGAAGTCCCGACACTCCGGCAAGGTGCTCGACGTGTACGACCGGTCGACCGCCGACGGCGGTGCGATCGTGCAGTGGTCGGACCTCAACGCGACGAACCAGCAGTTCCGGCTCGCCGACTCCGACTCCGGCTACGTGCGGTTGATCAGCCGGCACAGCGGCAAGGTCGTCGAGGTGCAGGGCGCATCCTCGGCGGACGGCGGGAACGTCGTGCAGTACTCCGACTGGAACGGCGCGAACCAGCAGTGGCAACTCGCCCGGGTCGACGGCGGCAACCCGCCGACGGGCGGCACCGGCTGCGGCAGGGCCCCGACGCTGTCCAGCGGCACGCACACGATCCAGAGCAACGGCAAGAGCCGCTCCTTCATCCTGCGGATGCCCGCCAACTACAACAACACCAACCCGTACCGGTTGATCTTCGCCTTCCACTGGCGGGGCGGCACCATGCAGGAGATCTCCTCGGGCGGCACCAGCGGGGCGGCCTGGTCCTACTACGGCCAGCAGGAGCAGTCCAACGACAGCGCGATCCTGGTCGCGCCGCAGGGGCTCGGCAACGGCTGGGGCAATTCCGGCGGCGAGGACGTGACCTTCGTCGACGACATGATCCAGCGAATCGAGAGTGACCTCTGCGTCAACCCGAGGCAGCGCTTCGCCCTCGGTTTCAGCTGGGGCGGCGGGATGAGCTACGCGCTCGCCTGCGCGCGGGCCACCGTGTTCCGGGCCGTCGCGGTCATCGCCGGGGCCCAGATCAGCGGATGTAGCGGCGGTACCCAGCCGATCGCGTACTTCGGGCTGCACGGCATCTCGGACAACGTCCTCAACATCTCGCAGGGCCGGTCGCTGCGGGACACCTTCGTCCGCAACAACGGTTGCACCGCCCAGAGTCCGCCGGAGCCGGGGGCGGGCAGCCGGACGCACGTCACCACGAGCTACTCGGGCTGTCGGTCCGGCTACCCCGTGCAGTGGGCCGCGTTCGACAACGGTCACATGCCCGGGCCGGTGGACGGGAGCTACGCCGAGAGTGGGATCACCACCTGGACCAAGGGTGAGATCTGGCGGTTCTTCGCGCAGTTCTCCTGAGACAGGTCGGACGACCGGACGGGCGGGTTCGTGGCGAGCAGGGGTGCCGGCATCCGTTGTGGGCCAGGAGCCCGTCCTTCCGGCGGTATGTCACCGCTGGAGACGACTGGGACTGGCCGTTCCGCTGCGGCGGACGAGCCAGGCCTCGGTGATGTGGGTGAACATCGCCTCCGCGGCGGCGTCCGGATCGTGGGCGGCGATGCGTTCGTAGATGCGCCGGTGCCCTCGGTTGGACGCCACGCACAGCGAACGTTCGGTCCGGCCCATGTACCGGGCCGTGTTGACGACCTGACTCTCCAGCGCCCGTACGACACCGCGGGCGATGCGGTTGCCGGACGCCTGCATGATCGTGTCGTGGAAGGCGCGGTCGTGCTCGTGATAGGCGACGGTGTCGTCGACGAGCTCGTCCATCCGCTTGACCAGTGCGCCCAACCGCTCGATCGTCTCCTGGTCGGCCAGCCGGGCGGCGACGTTCGCCATGTCGGACTCCAGCACCCGGCGGGTGACGACGAGGTCGTCGAGGATGGCGAGGCTGTCGTCCTCGGCGATGGTGGCCCCGAGTACGAGTTCGTCGAGCATGTCCCACGACGACTGCGGGGTGACCATGGTGCCGGCGCCCTGGCGGACCTGCACCAATCCCTTCTCCTGAAGGATCTTGACTGCCTCCCGGACGACGGTCCGGCTCACGGAGAAGGTCTCGCAGAGCACCGGCTCGGGGGGAAGCGACGTCCCGGACGGGTGCGTCCCCCGGACGATCCGCTCCACCAGTTCAGCGGTGACGGCCCGGGCGAGGTTGGCCGGTCGGCGTGTCCAGGCCGGGGGCGCTGAAGTATTCAAGGCGGTTTCCTGCGATGGCGTCATGTCCCCCTCCGGGTGGCCCACCGCGCCGGTAGCCCGGTGCCCGAGGGCCAGTGTACGGGTGGACCGTTGACGACAGACATCATACGAGTTACGTTTCCGCGCAATGGTGATGCCCGGACGGTCGGTGCGCCGACCACCCACGTTCAAAGGGTGACAACGATGAAACAACGAGCAATGTGGTCGGCCGTCCTCGTTGTGGGACTGGCGCTGGCCGGCTGTGGAAGTGCCACCGGATCGGACTCCTCGCCGGGTGGTTCGGAGGGCAGACTCGTGGTCTGGGACTGGAAGTCCGGCGAGCCCTCCGCCGCACCCTACATCGAGAAGGCGAAGGCGGACTTCGCGAAGAAGCATCCGGGCGTGACGGTCGAGTTCGTCGCCCAGCCCTTCGACCAGTACTACACGCTGCTCGGCGCGGCGATCCAGTCCGGCAAGGGCCCGGACGTCATCCTCTTCAACGGGGGCGGTCAGATCCGTGACCGGGTGGACGCGCTGGTGCCGCTGGACGAGTACGTCGCCGCGGACAGGCAGCGGCTGGCCGGCTGGGAGGCGTTCACCGCGGAAGGCAAGATCTACGCGGGTCCGGTCACGCTCCAGGGCCACCCCATCTACTACAACAAGGCGCTCTACCGGAAGGCCGGACTCGATCCGGCGGGCCCGGCCACCACATGGAGCGAGTTCGTCGCCGACTGCGCCGCCATCGCCAAGGCCGGTGCCAAGTGCTTCGCCCTCGGCAACAAGGAGGGCGTCGGGATCCAGTTCTGGCTCTCGGGGCTGGCGTCGGGCATCCTCACCGCCCAGGAGTACGACAACTGGATCGCCGGCAAGCGCGACTGGACCTCGCCGAACGTCAAGCGGGTCTTCCAACTCTGGAAGGAGGCCGGCGACGCGGGTCTGAACAACGACGGGGCCAACTCGACCGCGATGTTCAACGACTCCTTCGCGCTCTTCCAGTCCGGCAAGGCCGCCCACGTGATCGGGCTGATGTCGGACGTGGGGCACTGGAAGGACTTCACCGAGTTCCTGACGACCGACGAACTCGGTGTCATGGACGCCCCGGTCGTCACCGCCGGGACCACCCCGAGCCTGCCCTACGACGGCGGTATCGGCTACGGGGTCGCCCGGTGGACCAAGGACCCGAAGGTGGCCGCCGACCTGGTACGGGCGCTGACCTCGACCGACGCGCTGAAGGCCTTCTACGCCGACGCCGGCGCGATCGCCGCCGACACCACGATCGACGTGTCGCAGGGCGGTCCGGCCGTCGCCACGATCGTCTCCGAGCTCAAGGGCGGCAAGCCGGCCCTGCACGTGGCGCTCTCCTCGAAGACGCTGGATCTGATGGGTCGGCTCTCCCAGCAGTTGCTCAGTGGCTCGATCAGCGTCGACGAGGTGGTGAAGCAGCTGGCCGCTTCCGACCAGGCGGGTTGAACCCCGTGCCGATCGGAAATGTGCAGCCGTGGGGGCGGCCCGCCCCCCCCCCGCGGCCCCCCCGGGCCCCGGGGGGCCCCCCCCCCCCGCGCACCGCCCCGTGCCGAGCGTAATTGTGCCGCCGTCGGTCCGGCCGCCCCGCCCGGGGCGCCCCGCCGGGGCCGCGGGGTCCGCCACCCGCCGTCGCAGCGCCCGTTCCCGGCGTGCCGGCGGCGTACGGGCCGAGCGCTTCGCCCCGTACGTCCTGGTGGCCCCGGCCGTCCTGATCATCGTGCTGCTGCGGCTCTACCCGCTGCTGCTCGGGGTCAACTTCTCCTTCACCGGCGACGGTGAGCGGAACGGGGTGGCGGTCGGCCTCGACAACTACCTGGAGCTGTTCCGCGATCCGCTGTTCCGGACCGCGCTGGGCAACGTGGGACTGCTGGTGCTGCTGCTTCCGGCGGCGGTGGCGGTCCCCGGGCTGCTGGCGACGTTCATCTACCTCCGGGTGCCCGGTCACCGGCTCTACCGCGGCGTCTACTTCTTCCCCGCGGTGCTCTCCCCGGTCATCGTCGGCGCGATCTTCAACCTGCTGCTTGCCTTCGACGGCCCGCTCAACGCCGTTCTCGGGTCGGTCGGCGTCGGTCCGGTGGACTGGCTCGGGGACCCGGACGTCGCGATGTTCGTGGTGGTCGGCGTGCATGTCTGGGCGACCTTCGGAATGGCCCTGGTGGTGTTCCTCGCCGGGTTCGCCACCCTGGACGCCGCGCTGCTGGACGCGGCCCGGGTGGACGGGGCGTCGCTACCCCAGGTGATCTGGCACGTGATCGTCCCAGCGCTGTCGCGCACCATCCAGTTCGTCTTCGTGACCACGATGATCGGGATGCTGACCTCCATGTTCGGCCTGCTCTACGTCATGACGAACGGTGGTCCGGAGGGGTCGACGTACCTGCCGGAGTACTACATCTGGATCCAGCAGGGACAGCTGAGCCGCCCGGCCCTGGCGTCGGCCGCGTCGACGGTGCTCTTCGTGATCATGCTCGTCGTCGGGCTACTCCAGATCAAGCTGCTCGAGCGGGCGGGGAGGGAGGACTGATGACTCGGATCCGTCTGGGCCGGTGGCTGGTCGCCATCCCGATGGCGCTGCTCGCGCTCGCGACGATCTACCCCCTGCTCTTCACCGCCAACGTCGCGATGAAGACCCGGCGTGACTACATCCTCGACCGGTTCTCCCTGACCGACGCCCTGCGCTGGGAGAACATCGGCACGGCGTGGAGCAGCGTCGGCATGGGCCGGTACTTCGTCAACTCCCTGCTCGTGGTGACGTCGTCGGTGGTCCTGCTGCTGCTCTTCGGCTCGATGGCCGGTTTCGCCCTGAGCCGGTTGCGGTTCCGGGGTTCGAGGGCGCTCTTCCTGGGCTGCCTCGCGGGACTGTTCGTGCCATTCCAGGTGATCATGGTGCCGCTCGCCCGGATCATGGCAGACAACGGTCTCATCGACACCTACCCCGGGCTGATCCTCGTCTACGTGGCCCAGTTCCTGCCCTTCACCGTCTTCCTGATGACGAGCTACTACCGGACCATCCCGACCGAGATCATCGACGCGGCCCGGATCGACGGCAACAACGTCTACGGGGTGTACCGCCGGATCATGCTGCCGTTGGGCACCCCGGCGCTGCTGTCGGTCGGCATCCTCAACGCCCTGTTCTGCTGGAACGACGTCCTCATGTCGCTGGTGATGATGCCGTCGGCCGACCACCGCACCCTCATGGTCGGCGTGACCTCGTTGCGGGGCCAGTACTCCGACGACATTCCCACCTTCGCCTCCGGGGTCCTGATCGCCGCTCTTCCCGTCCTGGTGGTCTACCTGTTCCTCCAGCGCCAGATCGCCGACGGCGTCGCCGCCGGTTCCACGAAGGGCTGACATGCGGATCACTGGATATCGGACACTCACCACGGTGCAGGAGTGGGGGCGGCCCGTCGGTGACGCCAACGGTGTCTTCGCCGACGGGGTGGTTCCGGTGTCGATCGTCGTCGTCGAGACCGATGAGGGCATCTCGGGGGTCGGCATCGGGCCGCACGTGGAAATCGAGCGGATCTTCGCGGCCATCGACGGCGAAGACCCACGCGCCGTGACGACCCTCTACGACCGCATGCTGCGGCACACCTTCAAGGCGGGGCACGCCGGCCCGGTGTTCGGCACCATCGGCGCACTCGACACCGCGCTGTGGGACATCAAGGCACAGGCGGCCGGCGAGCCACTGTGGCGGTTGTTGGGCGGACGCGACCGCCGGGTCCCCGCCTACGCATCCGGCCTGGACATCGGGCTGTCCGACGACGAACTCGTCTCGGCCTACGAGGTCTACGCCCGGTACGGCCTGCGGGCGGCCAAGCTCAAGGGCGGCCTCGACATCGAGCGCGACCGGCATCGCCTCTGCCTGGTCAGGGATGTGCTGACCGAGGCCGGGCACGGGCTGCGGCCGGGCCTGATGCTCGACGTGAACGAGGCATGGACCCGCAAGCAGGCCGTCCGGCACGTCTGCGAACTCGAACGCACCCTCGACCTCATCTGGATCGAGGAGCCGGTCCGGCGCTGGGACGCCGAGGGTCTCGCCACCGTCGGCCGGGGAATCCGCGCGTCGGTCGCGACCGGGGAGAACCTCACCGGGCTGGAGCAGTACCGTCCACTGATCGCCGCCGGTGCCGTCGACATCGTGCAGATGGCCGCCGTCTGGGGGGTCACCCATTTCCTGCGGGCGTCCGCGCTGGCCCACGGTCATGACCTGCCGGTCAGCCCGATCGGTAACAGCCCGGTCGGGCTGCTGCACGCCGCGACCTCGGTGCCGAACCACCTGACCAGCGAGTTGCAGGACCTGACGCCACCGGTCGGCATCTCCGTCGACCTGCACGTCGAGGACGGTGCCTTCGTGCTCGGTGACTCGCCCGGTCTGGGGGTCCGGGTCGACGAGGACCGGATCCGGGCGACCACCCGGCGCCCGCAGGCGCAGACCTCCGAGGGCCCCCACGTCCGGCCGGAGCGGGCCGGACGGCGACTGCTGGCCGGGGTCGACGGCGTCGCTCCGGTACGGCGGTTCTCCGGCGCACCGCTGCACTCCCACAACGACGTGTCGCCCACCGCACGCCATTGACCCAGACCGCCTCTGCGCACCGAAAGGACATCCGGGTGCCCTCCTCGCACAGACAGTTCAGACGACCCACGGCCCTCGCCAGGCTCCTGGCCGCCGGAGCAGGAGACCGTGGCTGCTCCGCCACGGCGGTGTACCCACGGTCGTGCCCGGCCGGCAGGAACGACGTACCGACCACCGAGACGGAGGATCGATGAAGGCAGTCGTCTACCGGGGGGCGCGGCACCTCGCGGTCGAGGAACGTGACCCGGAACCGCCCGGTCCCGGCCAGCTGCGGATCGCGGTGGCCTACACCGGGATCTGCGGTACCGACCTGCACATCTACCACGGGGACATGGATGCCCGGGTCGGCGCCTCGGCGATCATCGGGCACGAGATGTCCGGTCGGATCGCGGCCGTCGGGGCGGAGACCACCGGCTGGTCCGTCGGCCGGGCCGTCACCGTGATGCCGACCCGCTCGTGCGGGGAGTGCGCCGCCTGCCGGCGCGGCAACTCCCACGTCTGCCATGCCATGGACTTCCTCGGCATCGACTCGCCGGGCGCCATGCAGTCGTCCTGGAACGTCCCGGCGGACCTGGTCCTGCCGCTCCCCGACGACCTGCCGCTCGACCACGCGGCGCTCGTCGAACCGGTCGCGGTCGCGGTGCACGACGTCCGGCGGGGGAACGTGACCGCCGACGACCAGGTGGTCGTGGTCGGCGGCGGGCCGATCGGGGTACTCATCGCCACCGTCGCGAAGGGCTGCGGCGCGCGGGTGCTCCTCGTCGAGCCGGACCCGTTCCGGCGGGCGGCCGTGCACGGGATGGGGATCGAGGCCGTCGACCCTGGGACGACCGACGTGGTGACGCTGGTGGACGACCGTACCGACGGCGCGGGTGCCGACATCGCCTTCGAGGTCTCCGGCTCGGCGGCCGGCGTCACCACGGCGGTGGACGTGCTGACCACCCGCGGCCGGCTGGTGATGGTGGCGATCCACCCCCGGCCCCGGGAGGTCAACCTGCACCGGTTCTTCTGGCGCGAACTGGAGCTGCTCGGCGCCCGCCTGTACCAGCGGGCCGACATGGCGGAGGCGGTCCGGTTGGTCGCGTCCGGCGCGATCCCGGTCGGGCGGCTCATCTCCCGGGTCGAGCCCGTCGAAGCAGTGAATGCCGCGTTCTCGGCCCTCGAGGGCGGCGGCGTGCTGAAGGTACTCGTCGACTGGCGGGAGGACGACCGGTGACCGACCTGTTCGACCTCTCCGGCCGGACCGCCGTGGTGACCGGCGCCCGGCGCGGCATCGGCCTGGCCATGGCCGAGGCCCTGGCCGTGGCCGGTGCCGACGTCGTCGGCGTCTCCGCCGAGTTGGAACCGGCCGGAAGCGAGGTGGAACACCGGGTACGGGCGGCCGGCCGCCGGTTCACCGCGCTGCGGGCCGACCTCGCCGACCGGGCCGCCGTGCACCGGTTGGCCCGGGACCTCACCGCGCTCGGGCCGATCGACATCCTGGTGAACAACGGCGGCACGATCGCCCGTACCCCGGCCGCCGAGCACCCGGACGAGATGTGGGACCACGTCATCGAGGTGAACCTGAGCAGCCAGTTCGTGCTGAGCCGGGAGATCGGCCGGACGATGGTCGAACGCGGTCGAGGGAAAATCATCTTCACCGCGTCGCTACTGAGTTTCCAGGGCGGTGTCACCGTCCCCGGTTACGCCGCGTCGAAGGCCGGCGTGGCCGGCCTGACCAAGGCACTGGCGAACGAGTGGGCGTCCCGTGGGGTGAACGTCAACGCCATCGCACCCGGTTACATCGCCACCGACAACACCCGGGCGTTGCGTGACGACCCCGATCGCGACCGGGCCATCCTCGCCCGTATCCCGGCGGGCCGGTGGGGCCGCGCCGACGACCTCGGCGGCGCCACGGTGTTCCTGGCGTCGGCGGCGTCGGACTACGTCAACGGGATCGTGCTGCCCGTCGACGGCGGCTGGCTGGGCCGATGACGGACGCCCTGGGCGACCGACCTCCCGGTCGGGACCGGTGCCGTCTTCCCGGACACCGGTCCCGACCGGACCGTCACCGGCTGCCCGGGGCAGCCGCGGTCGGCGTCACGCCAGGGTGAACCGCCACTGCTGGTTGGTGCTGTTCTGGCAGTTCCACTGCAACAGCCGGGCGCCGTCGGCGGTGGCGGCGCCGTCGACGTCCACGCAGTGCCCGCTGAGCACGCTTTTCACCGTGTACACCCCGGAGGTGCCGGTCGGGGTGGCGGTGAACTTCTGCTGGCTGCCGTTGTTGCAGGTGGCCTGCTGGAGGAAGGCCCCCGGCGCGGTGGAGCCACCGGTCACCTCGACGCACTTGCCGCTGTGCACCGCCTTCAGATAGACCGCGCCGCCACCGGCGTCGACGGCCTGCCATTTCTGGTTGTTGCCGCCGGTGGCTGCCCACTGGTGGAGCTGGGCGCCGTCGGCGGTGGAGACGCCGCTGACGTCCATCAGCTTTCCGCTGTGCTGCGCGGTGAGCGTCCAGGTCCGGCCCGCTATGCCGCCGTCGGCGTTCGGTACGCCGACGCCGTTGCCGCCGAAGGTGTGCGAGTCGAGATCGAACCAGTTGTTCGCGCTGCCCTTGAAGACCAGGTAGAGGGTGTGGGTTCCGGCGAGCGCGCCGACGTTCACCGGCGGGGTGGACTGGTAGTTGTCCCAGCCGCCCGTGCTGGGCACCGGGGTGGTGGCCAGCAGCGTGCCGGTCGGCGAGTCGGCGCGCAGCTCGATGGTGCCACCGCCGGACGGCGACGACAGCCGGTAGCTGACGCTGGTGATGCCGGACAGGCTCATCGGGGTGAAGGCGATCCAGTCGTTGTTGGAGATGTCCCCGACCCGTCTGCCACTCTCCGCGCCGGCCTGGTCGACGACCCGGGTACCGGACTGGCTGCTGTAGTACTCGGCCTGCTTGTGCCTGGGCTGGAGGATCGCCTGCGCGCGGCCGGTGAGCGGGGCCGCTCCGCCGGCGCCGCCGTTGTCGGTGTAGTGCGCGTTGAGCACGTAGAACAGGTTGGCGCCGTCCGGGTGTCCGCCGAGCAGGTCGGTGGAGATCGTGCCGGAGCAGCCGGGGTAGTCGGTGGTCTCGTGCGCGTGGTCGTCGTGCCCGAGGGCCGGGTTGAGGACCACCCTGGTGCAGTCGACCGCCGCGCCGCCCGGGTCGGAGACGCTGATCTGGTACGAGACCTTGTCACCGAAGGTGAGCATGCCGCCGTTGGGCGGAGTCGTGATGGTGACCACCGGGGCGGTGTTGCCGACGGTGATTCCGACGTTGCCGAAGCTGCTCTTGCCGGAGCTGTCGGTGACCTTCAACTGCGCCGTGTAGTTGCCGTTGCCGGTGTAGACGTGCGACGGGTTGGCGGCGGTCGAGCTGCTGCCGTCACCGAACGTCCACTGGTAGCTCAGCGTGTCGCCGGGATCGGGGTCGGTTGTACCGGCGCTGCTGAACTGGACGGTGAGCGGCGCGTTGCCGCTGGTGGGCGTACCGGTCGCCTTGACGATCGGCGAGCGCCCGCCCTGGATGTAGTCGATCCGGTAGAGCCCGGAGTCGCTGTTCCCGCCACCGAAGTTGGTGCCCCACTCCAACAGGTAGAGCGAGCCGTCCCGGCCGAACTCCAGGTCCATCGGCTTGTTGAAGTTGCCGGCCGGCAGGAACGGGTTGGTCCGGGTGACCGTGGTGGCCGAGTCGAAGTGGACCTCCTTGACGTAGTTGCGGGACCACTCGTAGAAGAAGTGCACCCCGTCGTAGTACGGCGGGAACTTCGTCGCGGAGGGGTTCGCCGGGTCGTACCGGTAGACCGGCCCGCCCATCGGCGCCGAGCCGCCGGAGCCGAGTTCCGGGAAGGTCGGCGAGGTGCCGTAGCCGTACCAGATCTGGGGTGCGACGACCGGCCGGAGGCTGGTCAGGCCGGTGTTGTTGGGCGAGTTGTTGACCGGCGCGGCACAGTTGAACTTCGCGCCGACCGCACCCGTGTCCGGGTTGTACGGCGCGTACGGCTGGTTGTCGCCGTGGCAGAACGGCCAGCCGTAGTTGCCCGGGGACTTGATCACGTTGAGTTCGACGAGTCCCTCCGGGCCGCGGTTGGTGGTCGGCGGATTCCGGTCGGGCCCGTAGTCGGCCAGGTAGACCCAGCCGTTGGCCGGGTCGATCGAGAAGCGGAACGGGTTGCGGAAGCCCATCGCGTAGATCTCGGGCCGGGTCTGCGCGGTCCCCTGCGGGTAGAGGTTGCCGGTCGGCACGGTGTAGCCGCCGCTGGCCGAAGGGCGGATGCGCAGCAGCTTCCCGCGCAGGTCGTTGGTGTTGCCGGCGGTTCGGGCGGCGTCGAGGTTGGCCTTGCCGGACCGCCAGTCCAGCGGGGCGTAGCCCTGCCAGTTGGGGTCGAGGTTCGGCGGCGTGTCGTCGCCGGTGCCGATGTAGAGGTTCCCGTCCGGGCCGAACTCGATGTACCCGCCGGTGTGGCCGGGCTCGGGGAACGTACGGTCCCGGTACGCGGGGATGTCGATGATCCGGACCTCGCTGGAGAGGTTCAGCGTGTCACCGCTGAGGGTGTACCGGGAGACCCGGTTGACGTCGGTCGTGCTGCCCGCCGGCGAGTGGTACAGGTACACGTGGCCGTTGCTGGCGAAGTTCGGGTCCAGCGCCATCCCGGTGAGGCCGTCCTCGCCGCCGGTGTAGACGCTGAGCGTGCCGGCGGTGACGGTGGTGTTGGTCGACGGCTTGAAGACCTTCAGTTGGCCGCCCCGCTGGACGTAGAGCACCCGACCGTCGGGTGCCACCGCCAGCGCCATTGGGTCGACGGTGTTGTCGTCGAGGGTGCGCTTCTCGAAGTTGCCCCAGACGGTGCCGCCGCAGTCGCCGGGCTCGTTGCCGGCGGCCCACCGGACGCCGCCGAGGACGTGGTTGCGGAAGTTGGTCTCGCTGTAGGACTCGGCGGCGTGCCCCATCGCGGTCGCCCAGACCCGGCCGCCGCTGACGTTGCGGCACCAGGAGATCGGATGGTCCGGGCCCATCGCCCGGGAGCCCGGGTTGTACGTGCGCTCGTCGGCGGTCACCAGGACGTGTACGTCGCCGCGCGGGTTCTTGTCGAAGTTGTACCACTCCTCGCTGCGGTTCCACCGGTCCGGAAGGCTGGCCGTCGAGGGATGCTTCCTGTCGGCCACGATGGCGGTGCCGGGCAGCACCCCGGGGGAGTGCTCCGGCATGTGCGCACCGGCGTTCACGGTCTGGTCCCACCACGGGTACTCGCCCTCGATGCCCATGTCCGTGGCGTTGTGTACGGCGACGATGCCCTTGCCACCGGCGACGAAGCCCTCCACCGCCTGGCGCTGGGCCGCCGAGGTCCACACCATGCCCGAGGTCTGGAACATGATGAGGAC
This sequence comes from Plantactinospora veratri, assembly GCF_036421995.1. Lineage (NCBI taxonomy): Bacteria > Bacillati > Actinomycetota > Actinomycetes > Micromonosporales > Micromonosporaceae > Plantactinospora > Plantactinospora veratri. Next base: position 47,563 of record NZ_JAZGQL010000026.1, on the reverse strand, counting down.
ATCGAAGGTCGCGAGGTTGGCCGGGGTGAAGACGTTCGCGTCCTCGCTGTGCACCAGCTCGAAGTTGTTCGCCGCCGCCTGTTGCTGGAACATCGAGATCCCGGCGGGGATCGAGTCGTGCCGGTAGCCGGTGGTCTTGGTGAAGAGCAGGGCGCGGAAGGCGGGTGCCGCCGACGCCGGTGGTACGAGCGCGAGCGACAGTAACAGGCCGGCGAGCAGTCCGATGATCAGTGTGTTGCGGCGCATGCCGTCTCCTAGTTCGGGCGGGCAACGGGATTGCGGCCACGGGCCCGCGGCGCGCCAGGTTGTGCCTGGGCACGCCTGCGGGCGCGAGTGCCGGTCGCGTCGTGCCGTTCGCCGCAACGGCAGTCAGCCCCGTAGGACGTCACAGACCGTGACGTAGGTGTGCTCCTCGTCCCATGGCCTGCTGGGTGTCGGGATGGGCTTCGCATCAAAGACCATCGATGGCTGCGCTTGCGTTTCACGTCGACCCGAGGTGTGGGCGGCCATGTCTGGCCCCTCGGTCCGGCGCCGCTGCCGATCGAGTGGCGGGCCCGGTAGTCGCCTCAAGTCGAGGATTGCGGAGCCGCATCCAAACATCTATCTTCATACGTGTGATGTTTCGCTCGTGTCAAGCGAATGTTTGTGACGGAAGAACGTAAGCCTCCGCGTTGCGCCCGAAAGTTCGTCGCTGCCCGAACAGAACGAAACCGGGCCCGGCGAAGAACCCCTCGCTGACTACTACCTGTAAGGGCTTCCGCGATGTCAGATCCACGAACGGCGCCGCTGCTCGCCCTGCGGGGCATCGGAAAGTCCTTCCTCGGGGTACGCGTCCTCGACGGTGTCGACCTCGACGTCGGGCCGGGCGAGGTGCACGCCGTCGTCGGTGAGAACGGTGCCGGGAAGTCCACCCTCATGAAGATCGTCTCGGGCGGACACGGCCCGGACGAGGGCACCATCGAATTCGCGGGTGAACCCCGCGCGTTCCGCGGTCCGCGCGACGCGCAGCGGGCCGGCATCGGCATCATCCACCAGGAGTTCAACCTGCTGCCGGAGCGCACCGTCGCGGAGAACGTGTACCTGGGCCATGAACCGGTACGCCGAGGGCTCGTCGACCGCCGGGAGATGCTCGGCCGCACCGGCCGACTGCTCGGCTCGATCGGGGAGACCGCCCTGCCGCCCGACGCCCGGGTGGGACATCTCGGCGTCGCGCAGCAACAGGTCGTCGAGATCGCCAAGGCGCTGGCCCTCGACGCGCGGCTGCTCATCATGGACGAGCCCACCGCGGCGCTGGCCGACCACGAGGTCGAGTTGCTGTACGGCCTGGTACGCCGGCTCCAGGAGCGGGGCATCGGCCTGCTGTACGTCTCGCACCGGCTCGCCGAGGTCTTCGACCTGTCCGGCCGGATCACGGTCCTGAAGGACGGCCGCCGGGTGACCACCGTGGACACCGTGGACACCACCGCCGACGAACTGGTGCGACACATGGTCGGCCGGGAACTGTCCAGCTACTACCCGGACCGGGCCGGTCCCGAGGACCGCGGTCCGGTCCGGCTCACCGTCCGCGGCGGGGGAAACCGGAAGCTGCGCGGGGTGGACCTGGAACTGCACGCGGGTGAGGTGCTCGGCGTCGGTGGCCTCCAGGGTGCCGGGCGGTCCGCGTTGGCCCGTGCGCTCTTCGGAGCGGCCCCGTTCACGACCGGCAAGGTCACGCTCGACGGCACGCCGATCCGGCTGCGCTCGCCGCGCGCCGCGATGCGGGCCGGCGTCGCCTACGTCACCGAGGACCGCAAGGGCGAAGGCATCGTCGCCCGGCAGTCCGTACTGGACAACGCGCTGCTCGCCAGCCGAGCCGTCTTCGCGGCCCGGTCCGGCCGCGCCGCCCGTACCGTGCGGGTCCGCGAACTGCTCGCCGCGGTCGACGTCCGGGCCGCCGCCGACGACCAGGAGATCCGCTTCCTCTCCGGCGGCAACCAGCAGAAGGTGGTGCTGGCCCGGTGGCTCGCGGTCAACCCGCGGATCCTGCTCTTCGACGAGCCGACCCGGGGCATCGACGTGGGAGCGAAGGCGGCGATCCACGATCTCGTCCGCCGCCTCGCCCGTGACGGTGCGGCGGTTCTGATGATCTCGTCCGACCTGCCGGAGCTGCTGGGCATGAGTGACCGGATCGTCGTCATGCGCGACGGCCGGATCGCGGGCGAGTTGCCCGCCGACGCGACCGAGGAGGACGTCATCGCCCTGGCACTCGGGACCGTACCGGAGGCGGTCCGGTGAGGGTGAGGAGTGAGCCGGTTTTGCGAGCCCCGCAGTCGCGAACAGAGGCGGTCCGGTGAGTGGTCTTTCACTCGTGCCGGCCCGACGGCCCGTACCGGGCGTCTTCGTGGCCCTGACCCTCGTCCTCGCGATCGGGTGGTTGGTCGTGACCATCGACGGCGGCCAACTGTTCAACCAGTCGACGACGGTGAGCCTGCTGCACGTCGCCGCCGGGCTGGGGCTCGTCGCCGTGGGTCAGACCCTGGTCATCCTCGGCGGCTCGCTCGACCTGTCGGTGGCGTACGTGATCAGCCTCAGTACCCTGGTCGCGGCCGAGGCGATGGAGGGCCGCGACGGCGCGCTGCTGCCGGCGGTCGGCCTGGCGCTCACCGTGAGCGCCGGCGTCGGGCTGCTCAACGGGCTGCTCGTCACCAAACTACGGATCAACGCGTTCATCGCGACCCTCGGCGTCGGGCTGCTGCTCAAGGGGTACCTCGACAACGGTTACGACGGCCCCGCCGGCAGCACCGCACCCGCGCTGGTGCGGAGCCTCGGATACCAGCGCATCGGTCCGGTACCGCTGTCCTTCCTGCTGCTGGTCGCCGTGACCGGGGTGGCCTGGTTCGCGCTCTCGCGGACCAGGTTCGGCCACCACCTCGTCGCGGTCGGCGGTGACCCGGAGGTCGCCCGGCTCTCCGGCGTCCGCACCGACCGGGTTCTCGTCACCGCGCACGTGCTCTGCGGGCTCTGCGCCGGGCTCGCCGGCATCTACCTCGCCAGCCGGCTCGGTTCGGGGGCGCCCCGGGTCGGCACCGAGGGTCTCTACGACCTGGAGTCGATCGCCGCGGTGGTGATCGGTGGCACCGCCCTCGCCGGCGGACGCGGCGGTGTCGTCGGCACCCTCGGCGGGGTGCTGCTGCTCGCCAGCATCGACGCCATCTTCAACCAGCTCGAGGTGGACGCCTTCTTCAAGCAGGTGATCCGGGGCGCCGTCATCATCGCCGCGGTCGCCGTCTACGCACGCCGGGCGCTGCGGAAGGCGGACTCCTAGCCATGCAGACCGTCCAACGCCCTCCGCTCCCGCTGCGCGTCCTGCGGTTCCGCGCCGGTGGTGTCCTGCCGATCCTCGTGATCCTCGCGGTGCTGCTGGTGCTCGTCGCCGTCCGGCAGCCCGACTTCCTCGCGCCGCCGTCGCTGATGTCGTTCCTCGGCCGCTCGGCGCCGGTCATCCTGCTCGCCGCCGGCCAGTACTTCGTGATCGTCTCCGGCGAGTTCGACCTCTCCGTCGGTTCCCTGGTCACCGCCCAGGTCGTCGTCGCCGCCCGGCTCATCGACAGCGATCCGTCCCGAACCTGGCCGGTGGTACTGGTGCTGCTCGCCGGAGGGGCGCTCGTCGGGCTGGTCAACGGTCTGGTCACGACCCGGCTGCGGGTGCCCTCGTTCATCACCACCCTGGGGATGTTCCTGATCCTCGTCGGCGCGGTGTACCTATGGTCCGACGGCGCGCCCAAGGGCGGGCTCTCCGAGGAGTTCCGCCAGTTCGGCCGGCGCGCGTTCGAGGACGTGCCGCTGCTCGGTCGTCTCCCGTACGCCCTGGTGGTGCTGTTGGTTCTCGCGGCGTTGGCCGTGCTGCTGATGCGTTCCGACTTCGGTCGCACGCTGGTCGCCGTCGGCGACAACCCGCGCACGGCCGAGCTGAGCGGGGTACGGGTCTGGCGTACCCGGACCGGCGCGTTCATCCTCAGCGGACTCGCGGCGGCGGTCGCGGCGATCCTGCTCGGCGGCTACAGCGGCGTCTCGTTCCAGGCCGGCGCGGGTCTGGAGTTCGGGGCGATCACCGCGGTCGTTCTCGGCGGCGTCGCGCTGGGCGGCGGTCGCGGTTCGGTGGTCGGCGCGATGCTCGGCGCGTTGACCCTGGAGCTGCTCTTCGCCCTCATGAACTTCTACGGCGTCTCCGGCGCCCTCAGATCGACTGTCCAGGGCGCGATCATCCTGTGCGCCGTGGCGGTCTCGGCTCTGCGTTTCTCATCCAGATAAGGGGATTCATAGTGAGACGTCGCATGGCGGCCCTGGCCGCGGTCACCCTGCTGTCGCTCGTCGGCTGCGCCACCGACGAGCCGGCCGCGACCCCGTCGGGTACCTCCACCGGGGCCGCGGGGGCGGGCACGGGGGAGCAGTCGAAGTTTTTCGTGCAGGCCGACTACGACAACGAACTCTCGCTGCTCGCCGCCACTGCGACCGGGCCGGCCGACAAGCCGTGGGAGCAGGCGCTCAACCCGACGATGGTGGAGACCGCGAAGTTCAGGAAGACCGGCCCGTACAAGATCTGCTTCTCCAACGCCGCCCTGAACAACCCGTGGCGGCAGGTCGGGTTCAAGGTCATGCAGGCCGAGGTCGAGGCGCAACGGAGCCGGATCAAGGAGTTCGTCCACGTCGACGCCGAGGGCAAGGACCAGAAGCAGATCGCGGACATCAACGACCTGCTCGGCAAGAGCTGCGATGCGCTCATCGTCTCGCCGAACACCACCGCCACGCTCACCCCGGCGGTCGAGGCGGCCTGCCGGGCCGGCCTGCCCGTCGTCGTCTTCGACCGTGGCGTGGACACGAAGTGCCCGGTGACCTTCATCAACCCCATCGGTGGGTACGGGTTCGGCCACGTCGGGGCCGAGTTCGTCAGCCAGCGGATGAAGCCCGGCGGCAAGCTGCTCGCCCTGCGGATCCTGCCCGGTGTCGACGTGCTGGAGACCCGCTGGTCCGCCGCGAAGGTCGCCTTCGACAGGGCGAAGGTCGACGTCGTCGGCGTCGAGTTCACCGACGGCGACCCGGCCAAGACCAAGAAGATCGTCGACGACTACCTCCAGCGGCACGGCACGATCGACGGCGTCTGGATGGACGCCGGTGCGGTCGCGGTGGCGGCAGTCGAGGCGTTCCAGGACGCGGGCAAGCCGGTGCCGCCGATCAACGGCGAGGACCAGCTCGACTTCCTGAAGATCTGGAAGGACCGGAACCTCACCGCGATCGCGCCGACCTACCCGACCTACCAGTGGCGTACGCCGATCATCGCCGCGCTGCGGATCCTCGACGGCCAGCAGGTCGCCAACCCGTGGAAGCTGCCACAGCCGACGATCACCCGGGATAACCTGGACAGCTACCTCGACCCGGACATGCCGCCGCTGCACTACGCCATGTGTGGCTGCACCGACCTGCCCGGCTATCCGCAGCGCTGGAAGTAGCCGACGTTGCGCACCATCGGTGTCAATCCCTGGGTCTGGGCCTCCCCGGTCGACGACGAGGCGCTGGCCGAGCTGCTCCCACGGATCGCCGCCTTCGGCTTCGACGCGGTCGAGTTGCCGATCGAGCAACCCGGCGACTGGGATCCGGTCCGCACCCGGGACCTGCTGGCGGCACACGGACTGACCGCGGCCGGCGTCTGCGCGGTCACCCCACCCGGGCGTGACCTCGTGGAGGCCGCCCCGGCCGTCGTCGAGGAGACCGTGGCGTACCTGAAAGGCTGTGTGGACAGCGCGGCGGTGGTAGGCGCGCCGTGCGTCGGGGGTCCGGTCTATGCCGCCGTGGGCCGGACGTGGCGGATGACCGGGACGGCCCGCGCGGCATGTTACGCGGACTTCCGGCGGGCGCTGGCGCCGGTCGCCGACCACGCCGGGGAGCGGGGCGTCTCCATCGGCGTGGAGCCGCTCAACCGCTACGAGACGAGTGTCGCCAACACCGTCGAGCAGACGCTGGAGTTGCTCGACGGCCTGCCGCCGAACGTCGGCATCATGATCGACACCTACCACATGAACATCGAGGAGGCCGACCCGTACTCCGCGCTCGCCCTGGCCGGGCCGTACATCAAGCATGTCCAGGTCAGCGGCACCAACCGGGGTGCTCCCGGTGCGGACCATTTCGACTGGCCCCGCTTCTTCGCCGCGTTGGACGCCACCGGTTACCGGGGCGCGGTCTGCATCGAGTCGTTCACCGCCGAGAACGAGACCATCGCCACCGCCGCGTCGATCTGGCGTCCGCTCGCCCCGTCGCAGGATCGGCTCGCCCAGGACGGACTGGCCTATCTCCGGCGGATCCTCCGCTGAGGCGCCGGCTCCTGTGTTCGTCGATCCGACCGTGCTCGGCAGGGTCCGGCGTACGTCCATCGGGGACAACCGCTCCCGGGCGGTCGATCGATCCTTGCAAATACATCATTCGTATGATGAACTCTTCGTAGTCGAGTCATCGGCGCCGCCGCCGCAGCGCCGCGTTTCGTTCCGGCGGGCTCCCAGGGCGCGCCCGCTGCCGGCCCACGCTCAGCGCCGGCAACCGCGCGGCGTCGACCGGTCGCACCTGGATCGTCGGCCACACCACACCACCCCCATCCAGGCAAGGAGACCCCCGTGTCCGTACCCCCAGTTCCCGCTGCCCGGCGGCGGGTGCTGCTCGGAGCCGCCGCGGCGGCGTTGACCACCGTGGCCACCGCGGCAGTGGTGGCCACCTCGACCGCCCCGGCGTACGCGGCGACCACCACCCTCTACGCCGCCCCCTCGGGCAGTGGCACCGCGTGCACCGCCGCCGCGCCGTGTTCGGTGACCGGCGCGCAGACCGCGGTCCGCTCCCGCGCCGGCTCGATGTCCGGCGACATCGTCGTCCAGTTGGCCGACGGGGTCTACCGGCTCACCTCCCCGCTCCGGCTCACGGCCGCCGACTCCGGCACGAACGGCTACCGGGTGATGTGGCAGGCCGCCCCGTCGGCCCGTCCGGTGCTCAGCGGCGCCCGGGCCGTCACCGGCTGGTCCCTCGTCGACTCCGGCAGGAACATCTGGCGGGCCAACGTCGGCGCCGGGCTCGACAGCCGGCAGCTCTACGTCGACGGCGCCATCGCCACCCGGGCCCGCACCCAGGTCAACCGGGCCGACTTCACCGCGGACAGCACCGGGATGAGGTTCACCAACAGCGCCCTGGGCTACCTGAACAACCTGGCCAACGAGAGCCGGATCCAGATGGAGAGCGTGGGCTCGTTCACCGACCGGTACGTCTCGGTGCAGAGCATCAACGGCAACCTGATCACGATGCAGCAGCCCGGTTGGAGCAACAACAACTTCGGGTACGACACCTTCACCAGCCCGCACCGGGCAGGTCCGCTCTACCTCAGCAACGCGTACGAGTTCCTCGACGCTCCGGGGGAGTGGTATCTCGACCCGTCGACCGGCGCCCTGTCCTACATCCCGCTCGGCGGCCAGAACCTGGGCAACGTCAGTGTGGAACTGCCGGTACTCCAGTCCCTGGTGAACCTCGGCGGCAGCTACGACGCACCCGCGCACCACCTCACCTTCAGCGGGATCACCTTCACCGGCACCAGCTGGCTCGGGCCCAGCGGCAACCAGGGCTATCCGGACCAGCAGACCGGTGCCTACATCGCGGGCAACTGGAGCTGGCCCGGCTTCACCTCCTGCCACAACGGCTGCCCGCAGTTCGAGGCCGCCCGACCGAACTGGCTCCAGTCGCCCGCCGCCGTGCAGATCTCCGCCGCCAACAACGTCACCTTCACCGACTCGCGGTTCGTCAACCTGGGGCAGACGGCGATCGGCATCGGCAACGACGTCAGCGCCCACGCCAGCGGGGTCGGCCTGGGCGCCAGCAACATCACCATCACCAGGTCCGAGATCGCCCGCAACTCGGCCGGCGGCATCGTCGTCGGCGGCGTGCGCGCGGACGCGCACCATCCCAGCGACCAGCGGATGGTCAACCGGGACATCACCATCAGCAACAACCGGTTGCACGACCTCGGTGTGGAGCACCGGGGCATCGTGTCGGTGCTGACCACCTACGTCACCAACGCCACGGTCTCGTACAACGAGGTCTACAACATGCCGTACACCGGGATGTCGATGGGGTACGGGTGGGGTGCCAACGACGCCGGTGGGAGCAACCACTACGCCGACCGGGGGCTGTACAACTACCAGCCGCGGTACTCGACGCCGACGACCGCGTCGAACAACCGGCTCGTCGGCAACTACGTGCACGACGTGATGCAGCAGATGAACGACGGCGGATGCGTCTACACGCTGTCGGCGAACCAGGGCGGGTTGATCAGCGACAACTACTGCCTGCGGACCAACGGCTACTTCGGGATCTACTTCGACGAGGGCTCACGGTACTGGACCGCCCGGAACAACGTCCTCGCGAACACCGGCACCTGGGCCACCGCGAACTACTGGTTCGCCGAGAACATGGGCAACTTCACCGTCACCAACAACTGGTCGACCAATGGCAGCACCAACGTCACCAACGGCGACCGGGGCAACGTCGTCTCCGGCAACGTCACGGTGACGGGCGGCAACTGGCCCGCGGGCGCCCAGGCCGTGATGGCGGCCGCCGGGCCGCAGAGCGGCGGTGGCCAGCAGAACGTGCAGATCGTCGGGGGCCAGTCCGGCCGCTGCCTCGAGATCGGCGGGTCGGTCACCACCAACGGCACCCAGGCGCAGCTCTGGGACTGCTCCGGCGGGACGAACCAGCGGTGGACGTACACCTCGGGACGGCAACTGACCGTCTACGGCGACAAGTGCCTCGACGCCTCCGGCCAGAGTGCCACCAACGGCACCCTGGCGATCATCTGGGACTGCAACGGCCAGGCCAACCAGCAGTGGAACGTCAACGCGAACGGCACCATCACCGGCGTGCAGTCCGGGCTGTGCCTCGACGTGAGCGGCCAGGGCACCGCGAACGGCACGAAGGTCCACCTCTGGGCCTGCCACGGTGGCACCAACCAGCAGTGGAACGTGACCAGCTGACCTCGGGGGGTGGGAGGGGCCGGGCCGGATCGGTCCGCCAACCGGACCGATCCGGTGGCCCGAGTGGGTGTGCAGTTCGGGACCATCCGTCGCCGGTTTCCATAACAGAAAGCTGCCGTGGTTCTGTGCCTCGGCTATTTCGTGCCGCCTCGAAAAGTGTTATCGACTGCGTTCGTCGAAAGTCAGCAGGGCGGAGTGCGTCCTGCTCGTCGGATTTCGTGTAGGTGTCCGCGCCGACACCCCTTGAAGGCACCGAAACGATCTGGCAATCTCCATATGTCGATGTTAGCGTTCTCCTAGGCTATGGGATCACGATCCTGGACTAGGTACTGCTCAGGTGTTAGCGCTCACAGAGCGGCGCCCAAGTCCACGTGAAGGGCCGACGGGGGTGCGCCTTCATTCATAGGGCAGAGGACTCTGCCCGATCAGTGTCGAGAGGTTATTGACCCATGAACGAGCGCGAATACCCAAGCAGACCTCCCCGGCGTCGGTGGTGGAGCAGAACGGTCCTGGCGCTGCTGGCGACCGGGCTGCTCGGGGCCGGCATGGCGGTCCAGGCCGCCAGTCCCGCCAGCGCCGGCACCACGTTGGGTGCCTCGGCGGCGGAGAAGGGCCGCTACTTCGGCGCCGCCGTCGCGGCAGGCAGGATGGGCGACAACACGTACATGACGATCCTGAACCGCGAGTTCAACAGCGTCACCGCCGAGAACGAGATGAAGTGGGACGCGACCGAGCCGCAGCAGGGCCGGTTCAGCTACACGAACGCGGACCGAATCGTCAACCACGCCCGGTCGCGGGGCATGTCCGTGCGGGGGCACACCCTGTTGTGGCACGCGCAGCAACCGGGTTGGGCGCAGGGCATGTCCGGCGGCGCGCTGCGCAACGCGGCGATCAACCATGTCACCCAGGTCGCCAGCTACTACCGGGGGAAGATCCACACCTGGGACGTGGTGAACGAGGCGTTCGCCGACGGCGGCGGTGGCGGGCGGCGAGACTCGAACCTGCAACGTACCGGCAACGACTGGATCGAGGCCGCCTTCCGGGCCGCCGACGCCGCCGACCCGGGCGCCAAACTCTGCTACAACGACTACAACACCGACGGGATCAACGCGAAGTCGACCGGCATCTACAACATGGTGCGCGACTTCAAGGCGCGCGGTGTACCGATCGACTGCGTCGGGTTCCAGTCGCACCTGAGCAACTCGGTGCCCGGTGACTACCAGGCCAACCTGCAACGCTTCGCCGACCTCGGGGTCGACGTGCAGATCACCGAGCTGGACATCTCCGGCTCCAACCAGGCGAGCGTCTACGGCACCGTCACCCGCGCCTGCCTCGCCGTCGCCCGCTGCACCGGCATCACGGTCTGGGGCATCCGCGACACCGACTCCTGGCGTACCGGGCAGAACCCGCTGCTCTTCGACGGCAACGGCAACAAGAAGCCCGCCTACGACGCGGTGCTCACCGCCCTCAACAGCGGCAGCGTCCCCAACCCGGGGCAGGTCGACACGACGGCATGGTACGTGCTGGTCAACCGCAACAGCGGCAGGGCACTGGACGTGTACAACTCGGCAACCAACGACGGGGCGCGGATCACCCAGTGGGCGCGTAACGACGGCGCGTGGCAGCAGTGGCAGTTCGTGGACTCCGGTGGCGGCTACTACCGGCTGAGGTCCCGGCACTCGGGCAAGGTGCTCGACGTCGCCAACGCGTCCACCGCGGATGGTGCCGCGGTGGTGCAGTGGACCGACCACAACGGGACGAACCAGCAGTTCCGGCCCGCCGACTCGGGGGGCGGCTACACCCGCCTGATCAACCGCAACAGCGGCAAGGCCCTGGAGGTGCAGGGCGCGGATGTCAACGACGGCGGAAACGTCGTGCAGTACACCGACTGGAGCGGCAACAACCAGCAATGGCAACTCGTACGCGTCGGATAGGCGGCCCGGCCAGGAGAGCACCTGGCCGGAAAGCCTCACAGCCCGTACGGCAACTCCGGTAGCCGACCTGCACCGGGCAGAGCCGGGGCGCGGTCTCCAGGCACGGCCGGCAGCGGCATCAACGCCGACATGTCGCTGCCGGCCGTGTCCTGGGAGGGCCGGCGCGGAGAGGGCAAACTCCGCGCCGGCCCGGCCGGCTACCACCTCATACGAACCGATTGTTCTCAATGCGATCGTCAGCCCGAGGAGATGAGAATGAGGTCGGAAACTTCTATCCGTGCGGCGGGTAGACGCGGCATGGCCCTGATGTCCGCGCTGCTGTGTCTCGCGGTGCTGCTGCCGGGGACGGCCCGGGCGGACAACCCCATCGTGCAGACCATCTACACGGCCGATCCGGCCCCGCTGGTCCACGACGGCCGGGTGTACCTCTACACCGGTCACGACGAGGACGGCTCGACCTACTTCACGATGCGCGAGTGGCGAGTCTGGTCGTCGGCCGACATGGTGAACTGGACCGACCACGGCTCTCCGATGAGCCTGGCCACCTTCAGCTGGGCCAGCGCCGACGCGTGGGCCGGCCACACCATCCACCGCAACGGCAAGTTCTACTGGTACGTGCCGGTCGTGAACCGGGCAACCGGCCGGATGGCCATCGGGGTCGGTGTGTCGGAGAGCCCTACCGGGCCGTTCCGGGACGCGCTCGGCCGTCCACTCGTGGAGAACGGTGAGATCGACCCGGCCGCCTTCATCGACGACAACGGGCAGGCGTACCTGTACTGGGGCAACCCGAACCTGTGGTACGTGCGGCTGAACGCCGACATGATCTCGTTCTCGGGCGGCGCGACGCAGATCCCGCTGACCGCGGCGGGGTTCGGCGCCCGTAGTGGGAACGCGAGTCGCCCGACCCTCTACGAAGAGGCACCCTGGGTCTACAAGCGGAACGGGCTGTACTACAACGTCTTCGCGGCGGAGTGCTGCTCGGAGTTCATCGGCTACTCGACGGCCCCCGGGCCGACCGGGCCGTGGACCTACCGTGGGACGGTCATGCCGCGGCAGGGCGGCAGTTTCACCAACCACGCCGGAGTCATCGACTTCAACGGCGGCTCGTACTTCTTCTACCACAACGGTGCCCTGCCCGGCGGTGGCGGCTTCACCCGATCGGTGGCAGTGGAGAAATTCAACTACAACGCCGACGGGACGATCCCGACCATCAACATGACCACGACGGGCGCACCCCAGATCGGCACCCTGAACCCCTACGTCCGGCAGGAGGCCGAGACGATCGCCTGGGAGACCGGTGTGGAAACCGAGCCGGCCAGCGGCGGGGGCATGAACGTCGGCTGGATCGAGAACGGGGACTGGATCAAGGTCAAGGGCGTGGCCTTCGGCGCCGGTGCCGGTTCCCTCAGCGCCAGAGTGGCCTCGGGAACCAGCGGTGGCCGCATCGAGCTGCGCCTGGGTGGCACCAACGGCACCCTCGTGGGTACCTGCACCGTGCCCGGCACCGGGGGCTGGCAGACCTGGACGACCGTCAGCTGCCCGACGAACGGCGCGACCGGCACCCACGACCTGTACCTGCGGTTCGCCGGTGGCAGCGGCTACCTGTTCAACGTCGACTGGTGGCAGTTCCAACCGCGGTAGTGGATTTCCGCCGACCACGGCGGTACGGGCCACAACGCCACCCGTGAACACCACCGACGCACCGTCGACCTCCAGGGCCGGCCGTCGCGGTCACGTCGTTGACGTGCCGACGGCGGCCGGCACCGCAGTCCGGGGCGTCACGAGGGCGTACCCGGGAGGGTGCCGTGCCGGGGCCCGTCGCCGCCACCGGACCGGCCCGCTGGCGCTGGTCAGCCTTTGAACGCACCTTCCATGATGCCCTGCACCAGGCGCCGCCCGACGAAGACGAAGAGCACCAGCAGCGGCAGCGTGGCCAGGAACGAACCGGACATCGCTAGGCCGAGGTCGATGTCCCGGCTGTTCTGCAACGCCTTGATGGCGATCTGCACGGTGTACTTCTCCGGTGACTTCAGCACGATGAACGGCCACAGGAAGTCGTTCCAGGCGTTGACGAAGCCGAACAGTCCCAGCACCAGTGCTGCCGGGCGGACCAGCGGGAAGGCGATCCGCCAGAAGATCTGCCAGGTCGTCGCGCCGTCCACCCGGGCGGCGTGCAGCAACTCGTCGTCGAGGGTGCCGACCATGTGCTGACGCATCCAGAAGATGCCGAACGCGCTCACCAGTCCGGGAATGATCAGGGCTTGCAGGGTGTCCACCCAGTTCAGCTTCGACATGATCAGGTACTGCGGGATGACGGACAACTGGGCCGGCACGGTCATGGTCAACACGACGATCAGGAACAGCGTGTTGCGGCCCCGGAAGTGCAGCTTGGCGAAGGCGAAGCCGGCCAGCGCGCAGAGCACCGCCTGGCCCACCCCGATCGAGGTGGAGACGACGACGCTGTTCACCAGCGCCTGCACGAACGGCACGATCTCGAAGACCAGGTTCGCCAGATAGAAGAAGTTGTCGCCCGGCACGACCCGCGGCGGCAGGTTGTACGCGGTGGCCGAGTCCGTGGTGGCCACCACGAACATCCAGTACAGCGGGAAGAGGCTGACGAACACCATGGCGCCGAGCAGCGTGTACACCCCGAGCGAGATCCGGGTGGCACCGCGTTGGCGGCGGGGCGCCCGCCCGGTGCTGGTCGGCGAGCCGGTGCTGGTCGGAGAGGTGGGGTTCATGGGCGCTCCGGGCGGACGCGGGTGACCAGCAGGTAGTTGATCGTGGAGAAGAGCACGACCAACACGAAGAGCGCCACGGCGATGGCGGCGCCGTAGCCGAAGTGGAACCGGCCGAAGCCCTGCTCGTAGAGGAAGAGGGTGAGCGTCTGGCACTGCCGGGCCGCCCCGCAGGTGAGCCCACCCACCGGGTTGACCAGCAGCGGCTCGGTGAAGATCTGCAACCCGCCGATCGTCGACGTGACGACGGTGAACACGATGATCGGCCGCAGCGACGGGATGGTGATGTGCCGGAACTGCTGCCAGCCGGTGGCGCCGTCCGCGGCGGCGGCCTCGTACAGCTCGCGGGGAACCGCCTGGAGCGAGGCCAGGTAGAGGAGGGTGTTGTAGCCGGTCCACCGCCAGGCGACCATCACAGCGATCATGAAGTGGCTGCCCCAGACCGACGCGGTGAAGTCGACGTGCGCGAAGCCCAGCAGCTCCAGGAACCAGTTGAGCATGCCGTAGTCGCGGTCGAAGAGCTGGGCGAAGACGATCGTGGTCGCCGCGACCGAGGTGATGTACGGGACCAGTACCGCCATCCGGAAGAAGGTCGCGGCGCGCAGGCGTACGTGGTTGAGCAGGTGCGCCAGGCCGAGCGCGATCAGCAGCTGCGGGACCGTCGACAGCACCCAGATGCTGAACGTGTTGCGCAGCGCGCCCCAGAACCTCGGGTCCTGCACGAGCTGGGAGAAGTTGGCCAGCCCCACGAAGTGCCGCTCGCCGATCGGGTCCCAGTCGAACAGCGCGACGTAGAACGTGAACAGCAGTGGGAAGAGACCGAAGACGAGGAAGAGCAGGAAGAACGGCGCCACGAAGGCGTACGGCGCCAGCCGCTCGCGCCAGCCCTGGTGGATGTGCCGGTACCGGCTGGGTCGGGCGGTGGTCTTCGGGGTCGGGGCCGGGCTGAGCGTGGTGGTCACAGGTCACCTTCCCGACGTGCGGCGGCCGGGTCGGTGCCGGCCGCCGCACATCAGTCGTCCGTTCAGCCGCCCAGGGCGTTCTTGACGTTGTTCAGCGCCGTGTTCCACGCGTCGGCGGGGGCGACCTTGCCCTGCTCGACGCTGGTCAGGGTGTTCAGCAGCTCGCTGCCGATCGTGGCGTCGTCTGGGCCGATGTAGAACGGCTTGATGTTCACGACGGACTGGGTGTAGATCTTGCCGATCGGTGCGTTGGAGAAGAACGGCTCGGCTCTTCCGACGAGCTGCGGATCGTTGTAGACCGACGGTGTCGTCGGCAGATTTCCCTTCGCCAGGAAGTTCTCCAGTTGGCCGGCCGGCGACTGCATTTCGACTATGTAGTTCCAGGCCGCCTTCGGGTTCTTCGCCCGCTTGGGGATGGCCAGGTAGCTTCCGCCCCAGTTCCCCGAGCCGCCGGGGATGGTGGCGATGTCCCACTTGCCGGCGGTACCGGGGGCGTTGGTACGGATGGAGTTGAGCATCCACGCCGGCGCGGACACGACCGCGAAGTCGCCCTTGCTCATGCCCGCGGTCCACCCGGTCGAGAACGAGGTCTGCTTGGCGGAGATGTCCGCAGCGAAAATCTTTAGTGTCAGCTCGAATGCCGCTTTGACCTGCGGGTTCTTGTCGTACGACAGCTTATGGTCCGCGTCGTAGTAGCGTTCCGTGCCCTGGTTGACCGCCTGGTAGAAGATGCTCGTCGGCGTGTTGTCCAGGAACGGCTTACCGGTGGCCTGGACGTACTGCTTGCCGACCTCCGTGAACGCGTCCCAGGTCGGCCACAGCTTGGAGACCTGCTCTCGATCCGTGGGCAGACCGGCGGCCTTGAACAGGTCCGTGCGGTACGCGACCGCCATCCCGCCGACATCCGTCGGTATCCCCACGATCTTGTCCCCGGTCGTCGACTGCTTCATCACCCAGTCGAGGTAGTCGCCCTTGATCTTGTCGGCGCCGAGCGTGGTCAGGTCAACGAAGTTGTCCGGAGACTGCATGAACTTCGGCAGGTCGTCACCCTGGATCAGCACGAGGTCGGGCACCTTGCCGCCGGCCAGTGCCGCCGTGAGGGCCTGGGCCGTCTCGGTCGTGCTGCCGACCTCGGTGAGCTTGATGCGGGCATCCGGATGTTTCTTCGTGTAGTTCTCGACGTCGAGCTTCTGGTTGATTCCGGTGAACGACCAGAACTCGAACCCGGCCGACGAGTCGCTGTCCGATCCTGGTGAACAGCCGGGTATCAGCAGCAGGGTTGCGGCGAAGACGGCTGCGGAGGTGATGGCGCGCTTCACAGGGCCCTCCATACGGTGAGCGGTCCGCGGTCCGGGCTGACCGCGATGAATCACGGCGAATCAAATGTCGACCGGCACACCGTGTGGCGGCGGGATGGGTTTTTCCACCTGCGGCTCGGATGCGAGCCACGGCCCAGCCGGCGGGGACTTCGCTGCGAAGTCGAATCCAAAATTAGAAATACTTCGATCTCATTCGTATGACGTATGAGGGTACTCACCGCAGCCCAGCTCGTCAACGACCTGTCGGTGCGGAGCCTGGATCCAGGTTGCCTGCGGCGGGTTCGACGCCGCGTCCGACCTATTCGGACAGGTTCCCGGCGTGGGTGGCTCCGCCCGCCGCGAGGCGAGTTGGATCTTGCGCGATGCGGCGGCAGGGGGCAGGATGCGGGGAAAGCGCTTGCCCAACGTAGGGCGATGCGAGATGGAGACCAAAAAGTGCGAAAGACATTGCGTACACTCGTACCCTTGCCCCTGACGCTGGTCCTGAGCCTGTCCCTGTCCGGCTTCAGTTCTCCGGCGGCGAGCGCTGCCCCCGCGCCCAGCCTTCGCCCGATGGAGTATCTGACCCGCGGCCTCGTCGCCGCCCAGACCTCCGACGGCATATTGCTGAGTTGGCGCTTCCTGGGCAACGAACCTGACGGCATCTCCTGGAACGTCTACCGCAAAGACGGCAATGCCGACTTCGTAAAGATAACCACGATCGCGCCCAGGGATGTCCAGCCCGAGAGCGACTACGCGACCAACCCCGGCATCGTCAAGGAAGACGTCACCCCGTCCAACTACACCGACCCGGACGGAGTTCTCAGCTCCACCTATGAGGTCGCGCCGGTCGTCAACGGCGTCGAGGGTGAGCGGCAGGGCATGAGCGTGCCCATGCTGTCAGCCCTGGCCGGCCAGGACGGCCAGGCCAACCGGGGTGCGGCGACCTACATCCCGCTCAAGCCCGCGCCGGCCCCCGTGCCGCTCGCCCACTTCACCTACCGCAACCAGCGGTTCGGCCCGGGTACCAACCTGAACGCGGCCAACATGGTCATCCCGGGTACCGAGAACCAGAACTGGTACGTCGTCGACATGGATCTGCTGCGCGCGTTCCGGGTGGCGTACGACGACCAGGCGACCGTGACCCAGGAGCAGCTGGACGGTTGGGTCGCCGCGCTCAACGAGCGCAACATGACGCCCAACGCTCTCGGCGTCGCCACCTACACCACCCCTCGGCCGCTGACGAACTCCCTGGTGAACGGCAAGATCACAAAGGCGCTCTACGACGAGCTGGAAGCCGAGTTCATCAAGTACGTGCAGAACCTGGACTCCGGCACCTCGCTTCCCTACGCGAAGACCGGCACCGGCGCGATACACACCTCGCAGAGCAGCGCCTACACCACCCACGACATGACGGTGGGCGACTTCGACGGCGACGGCGAGTACGAGATCGTCGTCAAGTGGCGCAGCACGCAGCAGGATCCCATGTATTCCGAGCCGATCTTCGGCGGCAGCAACACCACCACCGCACCCGAGTACATCGACGTGTACAAGCTCGACGGCACCATGCTGTTCCGCGTCGACATGGGCTACAACGTGAGAGCGGCCAACGACCACGAGACCACCCTGTTCAGCGAGGACTTCGACGGTGACGGCAAGGCTGAGCTGATGCTCAAGACCGGGCTGGGCACCCGCATCGGCAACTGGGACGAGGCGTCGCAGTCCGTCGTGTATCCGAACACCCTCGACACCGTCGTGGGCGGCCAGGACGGCCTGAAGACCACCACGGACAGGTTCCAGGAGTACTTCGCCAGCGGCGACACCGCGGCTCTGGACACCTACTGGTCGCTGCTCAACAGCTTCACCATCAGCTACCGCAGCCCGGTGGCCGGAGGTGGCAACGACGGAGTCAACGACCCGGCCCTCAAGCGGTGGATCAAGACCTACCACGTCGGCCCGATCGGCCCCGCAAAGGACGACCAGGAGTTCTTCTCGGCCTTCAAGTGGGACGCCGACGCCGGCAAGGGCGTACTCCTGGACAGCGCCAAATATCCGCACCCCTACGAGGGCAGCGTGGACGGCGACAACTGGGCCATGACGCCGGCCACCCAGCGCGGCAACTTCTCCTACCTGGCCTACCCCGGCCCCGGTGCCGGCAGCGGCCCCGGTGACTACAAGTCGCAGATGATGGCCCCCTCGGAGGCCTACTGGCTCGAGCACCCCTGGAAGGCGGCGGTCTGGGGCGACGCGCAGGGCAACCGCGGCAACCGCTACGTCGGTGTCGTCGCCGCGCTGGACGGCAAGCACAACTATGCGGTCTCGCAGCGCGGCTACTACGTACGGACGACCATGGCCGCCTTCCGGATCGTCGACGGCAAGGTCGTCCTCCAGGCCAGCTTCGACTCGAACGACCCGCAGTACTGGTCCCTGGGCGGCACCGCGTACGACTACCAGAACCGCGGCAACCATCACACCGATTCCGGCGACCTCGACGGCGACGGCCGGGATGAGATCGTGATGAAGGCCATGGTCCTCGACCTGAACGCCGACGGGACCAAGATCTTGCCCGAGGTGATCAACGGCGACACCATGCCCACGATCGAGGGACAGAACAGCGTTCCTCCGGTTGCCGGCAGCTTCGAGTTCGCCACCGACGCGGTCCGGAACAACCCGCTGAACACCTGGGCTCCGCTCCGGCACGGCGACCGCAACGCACTGCTCCCGGTCGACAAGGACAACAACGTCCGCATGTGGTCCGGCAGCGAGGAGAACCTGCTGGACGACATCCGCACCGGTAGGCAACACGGCTGGATGCCCGGCCCGGAGGCCCACGACCCGATGAAGGGCAAGCGGCGCAACGACCGGGGCGAGGTCGTCCACGAGAACTCCATGGTCTTCGGCGTCTACGCCGGTACCGACGCCGAGGGAGCGGTAGCCGGCAACTTCTCCAACCGCTGGCCCGGCGCGCAGGGACACTCGCAGAACGGTGCCCGGAGCATGGTCACCGGCGAACTCCTGAACGGCAGCCACAACCTGAGCAGCGGCCAGTACGCCATCTGGTTCGGCGGTGGGTTGACGGCGATGGCCGCCAGCAACGCGACCATCAGCACGGTCGACGATTCGACCTTCGCGATCTCTCCCTATCTCGCGACCGGCCTGACGTCGACGGGCAACAAGAGCACTCCCACGCTCAAGGCCGACCTGCTGGGCGACTGGCGTGAGGAGCTGGTGCTCCGCGCGTCCGGCAACCGGCTGGCCATCGTCACGACCCTGGCGCCGACCGAGTACGGCATCCGTACGCTGATGCACGACCCGATGTACCGCGTCGGGGTGGCGAACAAGAACACCGGCTACGACCAGTTCGGCTTCGCCAGCTTCTATCTGGGTGACGAGGCCGGACTGCCCCCGATGCGGACCGACATCTCCATCCCGGCCGCGCCCGACACGACCGCTCCGACGATCACGGTGAAGCCGGAGTCGAAGGGTCGGGACGGGATCTACCGCAACGTCTCGTTCAAGCTCTTCGACGCCGGCAAGGTCGACAGGCTCACCCTGAACGGAGTCGAGAAGGACCTGACCGACGACACCTACTCCGACCTCAACGGGGTCGAGCCGGGCAGGTTCGGCGGCAGGGCCGGCAGCAACGAGCTGAGGGTGTACGACGTGGCGGGCAATGTCACGACGCTGACCTTCGTACTGGATGTCACGGGCCCGACGGTGACGGTGAAGGACGGCGCCACCGAGACGGTCGGTACGCCTGCGGCCGGGTACGAGCTGGTGTCGTTCAAGCTCTTCGACGCCGGCCGGGTCGACAGGCTCACCCTGAACGGGGTGGAGAAGGACCTGACCGACAACACCTACTCCGATCTCAACGGGGTGAAGCCCGGTGTGTTCGGGGCGGCGCTCGGGGCGAACGAGCTGAGGGTGTACGACGTGGCGGGCAATGTCACGACCGTGACCTTCACGCTGGTCGAGCCGAAGCCGGCCGCTCCGGCCTGGGACCCGAAGAAGGTGTACGACAGCGGCGACCAGGTGTCCTACAACGGGGCGATCTACATCGCCCAGTGGTGGACGCAGAACGAGAAGCCGGGTAGCACCACGACCGGCGCGTGGCGGGAGCAGGGCGTCCTCGTCCCGGCGGCCGGGGCCGGCGTCCGGGCCTGGACCCCGTCCTGGGTCTACACCGGCGGCGAGACGGTCGCGCACAACGGCCACACCTGGAAGGCCAGGTGGTGGACCCGCAACCAGCAGCCGGGCGATCCCAACGGCCCGTGGCAGGACCTCGGCACGTACTGACAACCTCGGCAACCACTGACAGGTGACGACAGGGGAGGGCCGGTCCGCAGGGGCCGGCCCTCCTCGATTGGTGGGTCAGCTGAGGCGGCGGCGTTCGACGGGCAGGCGTGACCGGGTCAGCAGGCCGGTGGCGAGCATCGCCACCAGCGGTACCGCGACCATCACCGCCAGCGTCTCCCACGGCATGGTTATCGGGTACGCCGCCTCGCGCGGCCACTGGTACATGAGTGCCCGGTTGTAGGCGAACAGCACCGCGGTGGAGGCGCCGAGCCCGGCGAGCAGCCCCAACGCCGTGCCCAGGCCGGCGATCACGCCGGACTGGCTCAGTGACAGCTGGCGGCGTACTCCCGGGCTGGCGCCGACGGCGGAGAGGGTGGCCAGGTCGGCATGGCCGTCGGCGGCGGCGAGGCCGGTGGCGACGCCAGCCGCTCCGAGCGTGACGAGGCCCGCGACGGCGGCCAGGATCAGCAGGGTCGGGTCGTACGGGGTCGCCGGTCGCCGTTCGATCGTCGCACCCAACCCGCCCTCGTCGGTCAGGTCGCGCAGCGCGGCGGAGAGCCGGTCCTGCTCGGCCTGGGTGGGTATCCGGTCGGTCGCCACGACGAGTCCGTACGGTCGCTCACCCAGCTTCGCGGCCCTGACCGCACCCGCCGAGTAGATCGTGCCGGACAACCGGGTGCCGGTGCTGGGCGCGTATCCGGGAACGGTCACGGTCGGTGCTCGGGTCAGCTTCTCGGGCGTGATCGGTCCCTGGATCGCCTCGTTGTACGCCTGCAGCGTCACCCGGCCGTCGACCACGAACCGCGCGTCACCGACGAGTACGCCGCCCGCGGCCAGCGTCTCACGGGCCCGGTCCAGATCCTCGCCGGAGGCCCTGGTCAGCGCGGTCACCGCCGCCGGTCCGGCGACCAGGGCCCCGTATCCGGTCCTGCTGGGCAGGGGCTCGATCTCGCACCGTGGATCGGCGTTCGCCGCCCGCTGCTGGGTCCGGCTCAGCACCACACCGCTGAAGGGGTCGTAGGGGCACTGCCGGCCCTGCGGGATCTGGGGTTGCAGGGCACAGTGCGGCAGTACCGGCCGACCCGCCTTGACCGATCTGGGTGACCTGTCGCTGTCGGGGCAGGTCACCTCGCCGACCGGGACGACCTCGGTCGCCGGCAGCGTGCTCCGCACGACGGCCGCCACCCGCTGCATCGGGACGCTGGACTTCCGCTCGCCGCCGAGCGGTCCGGGCAGCGGATTGTTGATCACGAGCGCATGTCCGTCGGGAAGACCGGGCCGGTACCGCGTCTCTGCCCTGGCCGCCTCGGCGGTGAGTACCACCCCGAGCGCTACGCTGCCGGCCACCGCCGCCATGACCGCCGCCACGGCGGCCACGGCCGCGGCCCGGTTCCGGGCGGTGTCGCGCAGTGCCATCCGCGGCGCCAGCGGCAGTAGCGGGCCGAGCCGGGCGACCAGGCCCACCAGCGCGGGCGTACACAGCACCAGGCCCACCTCGGCGAGGACCAGGCCGGTGAGCAGGATGTTCGAGGAAACCTGCCAGGCGCCGTAAGCGGCTGCGACGCTCCCGGTGCCGACGAGGGTCAGGCCGAGAACCAGCCATCCCCGGTGGGATCGGCGGACACCACGCCGCCCGGTCAGGGCGGTGACGACGTCGTTGCGGGCCGCGGCGAACGCGGGCAGCAGCGCGGCGAGGACCCCGGTGCCGACGGCGAGACCGGCGATGGCGGCCAGCGCGAGGGGGAACACCCGGTACCCGCCGGCCCGCTGCTGCGCGAGGTGCATCTCGACCAGGGGACGGAACGCGAACGCGGCCATTACACCGAGTACCAGCCCCGGGACGGTGCCGAGCACGCCGAGCACGACGCCGTCGGCCAGCACGATGCGACGCAGGTGTGCGGGTGTGCCTCCGTTGGCGGCGACCAGCCCGAGGTCGCGCTGGCGGCGGCGGGCGCCGACCGCGAACGCCGGCCCGGCGAGCAGCACCGCCTCGAGCACGCCCAGCCCGACGACGAGCCCACCGGCGGCGACGGCTCGCAGGTCGACATCGTCGGCGCTGTCCCGGTAGTACGGGTCCGAGGGGTCGAGCGCGGGCGGATCCAGCAGGACCGCCCGCGAGACGACGACCATGCCGCGTTCGTTGAGTCGATTGACCCCGGCCCAGTCGACCGGTGCGGGCGCGTCCCACAGCCACTGGTGGGAGTCGTAGCCGGACCCGCCGCGGCTCGTCGGATCCGGCCGGAACACCACCTTCTCGGCCAGGTCAGCGGGGAACTCGACGATCCCGGTGACTGTCCACGAGGCCGTCCGGTCGGCGTTGCGCACGGTGTCGCCGATCTGGCTGCCCAGCCGCTCCGCCGCCTGCTCGGTGAGCGCCACCTCGCCATCGGTCGCCGGGGCGCGGCCGTCGCGCAGCGTCACGAGGCCGGTCACCATCGGATCAGCCACGTCGATGCCGTACGCCGTCAGGTCGCCTATCCCGCTTTCGGTACGGAGCTGGACGGTACCGCTGCGGACCGGGGTCACCCTGCTGCCGTCGGGCAGCGCGGCGAGCAGCTCCTCGGCCGTGGTGGTGGCGGCGTGCGAGGAGGTGTTCGAGGAGTGGCCGTCTCCGGTGGGATCCTGTCGGACCGGCTCGGTGTCGACCCATTCGATCCTCGCGTCGGCGGCACCGAGCAGGCGGGTGGCCTCCTCCTCGGGGGTGAGCCGGAACATGTCGTAGCTGGCGGCTGCGGCGCTCAGCGCCAGTACCGGCAACGCGAGCATCGCGATCACCAGCACCGAGCGCCCCCTCGCCCGACGCGCCTCCCGGCGGGCGATACGCAGCGCGGTCAACCAGGTCCTCAGCACGCCCGCTCCAGGAGCTGCTCGGCGGCGCCCAGCGGGCCGGAGGTGTCGGCGACGACGCCGTCACGCAGGAAGACCACCCGGTCGGCCCAGGCGGCGTGCCGGGCCTCGTGGGTCACCAGCACGCCGGCGGCGCCCGCGTCGACCCGGATGCGCAGCAGTCGCAGGACGGACTCGCCGGTCTGCGAGTCGAGCGCCCCGGTCGGTTCGTCCGCCAGCACGAGCCGACGTTCGCCGACGAGTGCCCGGGCGATCGCGACCCGCTGCTGCTGGCCCCCGGACATCTCGTCGGGGAAGCGCGGCCCGAGTTCGGCCAGCCCCACGTCGTTCAGGGCGGCCACGGCGAGCCGACGGGCCTGTCGTACCCCGGTGCCGTCCAGTTCGAGGGGCAGTGCGACGTTCTCCGCGGCGGTGAGGCTCGGCAGCAGGTTGAGATCCTGGAAGACGTACCCGATCGATCGTCGCCGTAGCGCGGCCAACTGGCGCCTGGACAGCTTGCGGAGCTGCTGGCCTTCGACGTACACCTCACCCCGGGTGGGCCGGTCCAGGCCGCCGGCGAGGTTCAGCAGGGTCGACTTGCCGGAACCGGACGGTCCCATCACGGCGACCAGCTCACCGGGCCGAACGGTCAGGGTGACTCCGCGCAGTGCGTGGACCGCGGCCTCCCCGGCACCGTGGGTCCGGTACGCGTCGCGTATCTCCAGCACGCTCACGACGTCACCGCGCTGCGCTCGGGCGCCGGGTTCGGCGTGCTGGACCGTGGCACCGGGGCGACGTTGTGGCGGACCAGGCTGGACTCGCAGTGGTCGAGCCAGCGCAGCTCGGCCTCGGCCTGAAAGATCATCGCGTCGAGCACCAGCCGCCACGCCAGGTCGGCGGGCTTGGGCTCGGAGCCACGGGCCTTGAGCCGGGTGTACTCCTGCAACGAGCGCATCGTCGCGGTGCGCTGGGCCTGTAGTACGACCTGGATGTCGACCCCCGGCGTGGTGATGGCCAACGCCAGCTTGATGGACAGTTCGTCGCGCGGGCGATCGGCCCGGCTGATCGGGGTGACGAACCAGTCGCCCAGCTGCGTCCGGCCGACCTCCGTGATCTCGTACGGCTGCTGCCCGCCGTCACTCTCCGGAAGCGGACGTACGAGGCCGTCGCGCTCCAGTCTGGACAGTGTGGTGTAGACCTGCCCGATGTTCAGCGGCCAGGTGGCCCCCGTGGACTCCTCGAAGGCGGCGCGCAACTGGTAGCCGTGCATCGGGCCGCGTTCCAGCAACGCGAGCAGGCCATGGCGAATCGACATGGCTACCGAGTATGCATACTCAGTATGCTGTTGGCAATCCGCTGTCGACGGGTCTGGTGCTCCTGCCTGAAGCCGAGGCCGTCGGGCCGGCCGCCGGCGTCGTCGGCACACCCCGGTCCGGTGACGGCTGCGCTCACCCGCGCCGTGCTGGCCGGCGTCGGGGTTGACCTGTCTGCTCAGGTGACGGGGTGCGGGGCCGGATGCGGTTCTCCGCGTAGGCCACGCTGACCAGGACCACCAGGCCGCCGACGATGAGGTTCCAGGTGACCGCCTCGCCGAGCAGCACGGCGCCGATCAGCACGGCGAACACCGGAACCAGGTAGTTGACCGCGGACGCGGCGGTGGCCCCGGCATCGCCGATGAGCCGGAAGTACAGTACGTAGGCCAGCCCGGTGCTGAACAGGCCGAGGAACAGGACGCTGCCCGCGACCCGACCGGTGATCTCCGGGGTCTGCCAGGCCAGGAACGGGGTGGCCAGGCCCTGCAATACGGCGGCGGCGAGCAACTGTGCCGTGGCCAGCGACAGCGGTGCGAGGCCACGTGGGGACAGGAACCTGCGGACGTAGACGAAGCCGATCGCGTAGCTCACCGCGGCGCCCAGGCAGGCCAGCCGCCCGCTGAGCGTGCCGAGTTCGGAGTGCCACGGTCCGACCAGGAGCACGACACCGACGAACCCGCCGACCAGGCCGACGACCTTGCGCGCGGTGGCGCGTTCGCTGGGCAGTGCGGCCGAAGCCAGGGCCAGGGTCAGCAGCGGAGTGCTGCCGACCAGAACGCCCGCGATACCCGCGCCGGTGCCCTGCTCGCCGTAGGACAACAACAGGAACGGGATGACGTTGCCGAACAGGGCCGCACCCGCGAGGTGTCCCCAGACGCCCATGCCACCCCGGGGGAGGGCGACCTTACGGACGGCGGCGATGGCCAGCAGCACGAGGGCGCCGAGGATGAGCCGGCTGAGTACGACCTGCGCCGGGGTGAGCCCCTCCAGGGACACCTTGATGAAGGTGAAACTGGCGCCCCAGAGCAGCGCGAGCAGTACGAACCGGGCCAGGGTTGCGTTGGTCATTCTTCCTCCTGGTGCGAACCCGGCCGACGACGACGGGGCGGGGTGTGTGGCGGGTCAGGCATGCCGGGCGGGCCGATAGCTCAATTCCTGAACGTCAAGGGTGTAGGCAGCGCTCATCATGCCCTTCTCGGCTGCGGATGGTCGGGTCTGCGGACCCGGCCGGGGAGGCATGGTGCGACCCGCCGCCGTCCGCCGTCGCCGATCGAGTATCCGCGCTGCCCGATCCGCTGCCTCCGGCCGACACCTGCCCTGCTGCCAGCGCGGTGAGTGCCAGGCCGAAGCCGAGCGCCTGGATCGGGCCGAAGCTCTGGTCGAGGATTACGGCGCCGAGGGCGGCGGCGACGAGCGGCGAGATCAATCCGAGTAGCGCGACCGCGGCCACGGGCAGCGTGGCGATGCCGCGGAACCACACGACGTACGCCGCGAGCCCGCCGACCAGTCCGAGCCATACGTAGCCGCCCAGCCCGGGAAGGTCGATGGCGGGAGGGCGACCTTCGAACACCACGGTCAGGGGGAGCAGGACCAGCCCACCGGCGGCCAACTGCCAGCCGGCGAAGACGACCGGGCTCACCTCGTCGGTACGCCAGTGCTTGGTGAGCGTCACACCGAGGGCCATCGACAACGCGCCCGCGAGTCCGGCGAGGAGGCCGACCGGGTCGAGACCCGCCTGCGGGCCGAGGACGACGAGACCGACTCCAGCAGCTCCGGCGATGCCCCAGCCGATGCGCCACCAGGACGGCGGCTCCCGCAGGATGCCGACCGCCAGGCCTGCCACGACCAGCGGCTGGGTCGCGCCGAGCGTGGCCGCGACACCGCCGGGCAGCCGCTCGGCCGAGACGAAGAGCAGGGGGAAGAAGAACCCGATGTTGAGGGCGCCGAGCAGCAGCGATCGCCACCACCACACGCCACGGGGTAGCACGCGGAGCACCGTCAGCACGACGAGTCCGGCCGGCAGCGATCGGACCAGGCCGGCGAAGAGCGGATGCCCGGCGGGCAGGAGTTCGGTCGTCACGACGTAGGTCGTGCCCCACACCGCCGGCGCGAGAGCCGTGACGAGTGTCCGTGCGCCGGTGGAGGTTGCCATGGCCATCAGCCTGCGGTGTGCGCAGTCATGAGTCCAACGCATTGTTGTCATGCGTTCGATCGTGAATAACGATTGCCGGGTGAACCTTCAGCAACTCAGGTACGTCGTCGCGGTGGCCGAGCTCGGCAACTTCACCCGGGCCGCCGAGCGGTGCTTCGTCGTACAGTCGGCGTTGAGTCACCAGATCGCGAAGCTGGAGCAGGAGTTGGGTGCCCGGCTCTTCCACCGCACCAGCAGGTCGGTGGCGTTGACGCCGGCCGGCGCGGCCCTGCTGCCGGCCGCCCGCGAGTGCCTCGCGGCGGCGGAGCGCGCGCAGGCGGAGGTCTTCGCGGCGACCGGCGAGATCCGCGGCCGGCTCGCTGTCGGCATGATCCCGACGGCGGCGGCCGTCGACGTGCCGGCCGCGCTGCGGATCTTCCATCAGGAGTACCCGCAGGTGCGGATCAGCCTGCTGACAGCCGGCAGCGACGACCTGGCCGACCGGGTCCGGGCCGGTGCGCTCGACATCGCGTTCGTGGGCCTGGCCGAGGACGTCGAGATCCCGGACCTCAACAGCCGGCAGCTCGCCCGCGACCCGCTGGCCGCGTTGCTGGCTCCGGACCATCGGCTCGCCGGCCGCAAACGCATCCGGCTGGAGGCGATCTGCGCCGAGGAGTTCGTCGACTTCCCCGCCGAGACCACCGGACGCGTCCAGGCCGACCGGGCGTTCGCCGCAGCCGGTCTGGAACGTACCGTCGCCTTCGAGATCACCGACCCGCACATCATGGCGCGGCTCGTGGCCGAAGGTCTCGGCGTCGCCCTCCTCGCCTCCACCTATGCGGTGCGGCTGCCCGGTGTCACCGTGGTACCCGTCGTGAACACGTCGTACCGCCTGGAGCACCTGGTCTGGAGCCGACTGGGACCGACCCCGGCGGCAAACGCGTTCATCGCCCGGCTGGCGGGGCACTAGCCTCCTCGCCCCGTCTCGGCCGACTTCTGCCTAGCGTCCACAGCTACCTGATGTGTTCCGGCTGCTCGTACCGGAACACCGTGAGCTGATGCTCGGCATCGAAGCCGAGCTGCGCAACTCGTCCCGAGCGACCTACCGCGGGTACTGCGGCTGGACGACTGGCACCACACCGCCCTGCGCCTCCGAGCGATCGACGAGGCTGCGTAGCACTGCGTGGGGTACGACTCCGAGCCTCGATCTGCTACCGGCCGGTGGCACCGTCGACAAGCTCTCGCAGGATGTCGGCGTGACCGGCATGCCGGACGGTCTCGCTCGTCATGTGGGCGAGCACCCAGCGAAGCGTACGAGGCGCGTCATCGACCGGCTGCGCGGTGAGGACGTCGGGGCCAGCGGCTGCGCTGATGTGGGCGTCGCTGTCGGCGATCGCGGTCCGGTAACCGGCGATGATCTGATCCGGGGACCGGTCCGGCTGGACCACCATGTCGAGGTCGACGTCGGCGTAGCGCCGGTCGCCGGCGAACGTGTAGCCGAACCAGTACCGTTCGGCATCGGTCAGGTGCTGGACCAGGCCCAGCAGCGTGGTGTCCGAGACGACCAAGCGGCGCCGCAGCTGCTCCTCGTTCAAGCCGGCGACCTTCTTCAACACGCATGATCGAGCGAAGGACAAGAAGGCGAGGGTGGTGTCGAGTTCGCCACCGTCGTTGCGTGGCACGGCTTCGCGTTGGGATTCGATCATGCCCCGACCTTACGTTCCTGTCATCCGGGAGAGGCAGGCGGGAATGTAATCCGAGCGTACCGGCCAGACGCCCGCCCATCGGCAGTTCGGGAAGCCGGCCTGCACTGCGGGCCGCCCACGAAGCGTGACAGCGCCGGCTGGCGGCGGCGCGCGCGGACGGAGGCTGGCGCGGAAGACGCGTCAGCCTGCCGCGCCGGCGGCGGCTGCCGCCGCTGCTGAGGCTGTCCGGGCGTCGTCGATGATCCTTTGGACCGCGTTTGCCGCCCACACCGATCGTCGGAACTCGGCGAAGCGGTTGCGCACCTGCATGGTCGGTAGATCCGACAGGAGGTGCCGTTCCCAGTCCAGTGCACTGACCAGGCCGCACAGTGCGGCCGTCCGCGCATCAACGCGATCCGAACGCGTCGCGGCAGAGCGTATCTGTTGGCGGGCCTCGGTCTTGGCTGGTGGTTCCGAGCCGTCCTGGGTGGGGTATCGGGTACGGGGAACCACCTTCAGCACCTTGTCGGTCTCGGGCCGGAGTGTGCCTGCGTCGATGAGTTGGCTCAGCACGGCCGCGCGTACGTCCTTGGTGAACCGGATGATCCAGTCTCTGGGCTCGCGGGCCCTGCGGTCGCGCTGCAGGTGGTGCAGCGCGAAGTCCGTCAGCCGTACATCGGTCGGCTCCGGGTTGGTGACGACGACGTACTTACCCACAACGTCGATGCGCCCCGCCAGGGCCAGATCCATGAGCAGCGCGCCGGCCAGGCCGTAGTCGAGGTTCGCGTCGGTGCCTCTGGCCACGCCGTCGTTGTCGTAGGCAAGCAAAGCGATCAGCTCGGCAAGTGACACGTCGGCCATGACTGAACCGTAGCCAGGGCCGTCAACAACCCGCGCACTGAGCTGTCCCCTTGTCGTGGTCGTCAGGTTCCGGCTCGGCATCCGAATCCGGGCGCTGGCGACCAGGTGCTTGAGCCGGCGGCCGTCGACCGCCCGGTCTATGACCCTGGCTACCGCTGACGGTAGCGGGACGAGGACGACCCTTGCCGCCCCTGCCGGGAACCCGCAGGACGCGATGGCCGTGTTCCTCGCCGATGTCGGCGATGTCGGCGCCGCAGGCTTCGAAGATCCGCAGGCCGAGGAGGCCGAGCGTGGTGACCAGCGCGAAGTCGTTCGGGCTGTCGGACAGATTCGGATGCCGCGGCACGCCATCGGTCGAGTGCCTCCGCAGCTTTCGTCCAGGCGCGCCTGGTTAGCGATGTCAACTACCCGTACCAGCCACCACTTCGGGTGCCAGAATCCGGCATGACGATTCGCCGTGCCGTGCCCGATATCACCACCACCGACCCGGTCGCGAGCAGCGACTTCTACCAGCTCTTGGGCTTCCGGGTGGGGATGAATCTGGGCTGGGTGGTCAACCTGGTCTCACCCGCCAACCCCACCGCCCAGGTCATCCTCATCACCAAAGACGCGGCGGCCCCCGTGAACCCGGACCTCAGCGTGGAGGTTGATGACGTCGACGCCGCCTACGAGGCGGTACGCGCTACGGGTGCGGAGATCGTGCATCCGATCACCGACGAGCAGTGGGGCGTCCGGCGCTTTTTCGTCCGCGACCCAGACGGCAAGGTGGTAAACGTCGTCGGTCACCGCTGACCGGCAAAGGGCCAGCAGCTACGCCCCGACAAGCGTCCTCGAGTCTGACGGGCCGGCGACTCGTGCGAATCGTGATGCAATGCAGCGTGCGGTTCGGCACTCTCGTCGGCACGTCCGGGCGTCCTCGTTCCTGAACTCGACGCTGTTACTGCAGTTTACGGTTCACGGTCGTCGCCGGAGCTACGGCGTAGCTCGAGCCCTCTCGCCGGGTGGCCGCGGGAGTTCAGCTCCAACCGGGCGGCGCTTGAGCGTAGGCGGGTGGTAGGTGAGGCCAGCTCAGCGGGCGGCCGTCGAGTCGACCTGGTGGGCTGATCGCGCTCCACCCGTTTCCGAGTGCTGTCCGGTAACTGTCGGCTTGGCGCTTCGGGTCCTCGCCCCCGCTCTGCCTGACTGGTCTACTGCCTTGGTCAAGCAGCCATCGTGCTGTCCTGGCGAGGGATACAGAGACGTGGGTGGCCTCGCCGCTGCGGGTGCGTCGACCCAGTGCCGCCAGTGCACCAGCAGCGATGAGATAGCCGGTGGCGTGGTCGAGTAACTGACAGGGCAGCGCGCCGGGTTGGATCCCGTCCGTGCTTGTAGCCCAGCCGATGCCGGTGGCGATCTGCACCAGGCTGTCGAACCCGCGCCGTGTGCCCCAAGTTCCGTCCGTTTCCCAAGCCGAGAGGGTGACGACGATGGTGCCGGGGTGCTGGTCCGCTACTTGGTCAGGGTCCAGACCGTGACGGCGCAGCGCTCCGGGCCGGTAGCCGGTCACGAGAACGTCGGCTTGATCGACGAGGCGATGCAGAGCTTGACGACCGTTCTTGGTGCTGGCATCCAGGGTTGTGCTTGCCTTACCGATCACTCCGTCGACGGCATGCAGCGCCAACTCCGGGCGATGCGGATCGTCGACTCGTAGCACGTCGGCACCGAGCGCGCCCAGCATCCGGGTACCAACGGGGCCGGCGATGACTCGTGTCAAATCGAGCACCTTCACCCCCGACGCCGGAAGCGGGCCCAGTTCGGCTAGCGGCAGCGAGCCACGGCTGAGCGGCACCATGCCCACGAGCGGCGATGTTCCCACCGCGCTGCATCCGCTGTCGGCTTCCCACTGGGCCTGCCTGCGAGCCGCCACGGCTAGCCCTCCTGCGGCGTACACGACGCGCTCGACCTCCAACGCCGGGCGCGCGGCTATGGCGTCGGCCAACAACGCCTGAACTTCGGTGTCTCGACCGTCGGGAACGCCGAGGGACGCCAGCAGAGCCGTCCGATGCCACGGATAGTTCGCGTGGGTGCGCACCCAACCGTCCGCAGCCCGCCACAAGCGAGACAGTGGAGCGAAGCCGTCGATGCCTCGCCCGTCTGCGTCACGAAGCCAGACCTCGCTGCGCATCGCCGCCGCCACATGCGCCGTGTCGAGCGCAATGTCGGGCCGCCGACCGGTGCGCGCAGAAGCCAGATCAGCGGCAGCGGCGAGACTGGTGGCCACGGACACGATTGCGCACTCGGCGACTGCGAGCGGTGACGTCAGCACCGCCGGCTGCGGATCTCCGGTCAGCCGGAGCCCGGCGATATCCAGCAACCCCAGGTCTGCCAGTACGCCGTCCAACAGAGTCGCCATGCAGACATCCTTTCCGACCCCTGCTGGCCCGGATTGACCTACTGGGGGTGCCGTTGCTCACCCGCCGGGCGGGAGCAAGAGGAAACGCCGGAAGGGCCGTAGAGGAACGTCACAGAAAGTGATTGGTCCGATTGGATTCCAGGTCCTGTACCGCAGAGGAGGGCCATGATCATCGTCATGACCCGACGTCTGGCACGCTATCGCCAGACCGGCCGATTACGATCGGCCAGCAGCAGCATCGGCTGACCAGGTTATTCAACCGGCACTGACACGTGTCCGATCAGGTTGCATCGTTCGGCTGCAATGGTCGGGTGACCGCCACCGCCACGTTGCGCCCCCGTCCGGCCGATCTGGGCCAGGTGGCCGAGCCGATGATTCTCGCGTTCAGCGTTCCGGTTGCGATTGTGGTCGCCCTCACCGTCGGGTTTCCGGCCGCCGTGGGGGTGCTGACGATCATATGGCCGCCTGCCTTGGCCGGATGGATCTATGCCGCGGTGCGCCGGTGCAACCTCCGGCTCGAGTTCGACGACCATTGCCTGGTGCACGTGAACGTATGGCGGCGGCGTACCGTGATCCCGCGGACGGAGATCAGGGCGGTCCATGTCCTCTCGTTCGACGGTCCGGCCGGGGTGCCCGCCTGGGTTGTCATCGTCATGGGGCGGGACGGTGCGGTCGCACTGTCTCTGTGGGAACCGCGATGGGATGTCGACCGTACGACCAGGTTCTTCGGAGGGCTGGTCCGGGTGTTCGGGCTGCCCCTGGAGACCACCCTCGACGGCGTCCGCGCGACGATCCCGGGCTTGCCCGTGCCGTTCCGCGTGGCCCACCCGTTCCTCGCCGTGCTCGCGGGGTGGGCGGCCTTCACGGGCTACGCGGCTGTGGTGCTGGGCCTCGTTGTCGCCGTGGCTACGTAACGCTTCACCGCGTGGAGCCGCGCCACGGAGCAGGCACACCTGCTCCGGCCGGTACCGATGCTCGCCGATTGGGCATGCTTCCCGGTGGCGAGGTCAAGGAAGCGCGAGCGTACCCGTTGTGGCAGTCAACGCGCACGGACAGCGGCACTTGCGGACGAGCTATCGGCGCAGGTCATGATCGAATGCTTCGGGTGACGGCCGAGTGGTGCCCTCCGAGCCGGGACGGTGTCCGCGCGCCGAACCGACCGCTGAGACAGTCGCGGAGGGCGTCGGGAATCGTTCAACTTCGATGAATTTGGGGCCGGGTGCCTGGCGCGTCTGGGCGAGCCTGCTCTACCGTCGCTGCATGGTCTCGCGTCGATCGGTCCTGCGGGCGGTGCCGCTGGCGGCGGCTGCCCTCACCACCGCCCCAGGCCATCCCCGTTGGCTCGGCGGGTCGTCCACGTCGTCGGACCCGGCGCGCGTACCTCCTGACCCGGCTACGGCGGAGGCCGCCGCGACCGCGGTACGGGGCTTCACGGCCGACCTCTACCGCACCCTGGCGTCGACCCGTGCAGGCGGCAACGTGGTGTGCGCGCCGTACTCGGTGGGGCTCGCGCTCGCGATGACCAGGGCGGGCGCCGGCTCGACCACGGCGGACGAGATGGATGCCGTGCTCCACGCACCGCATCCGCGACCCGGCGCGCTCCACAGCGGGTTCAACACCGTTGACCAGATGCTCGCCGGCCGATACCAGGACGGCGACGGAACCAGGAAGCCTCGGCTGACCACGGCCAACGCCGTGTGGACACGGTCCGATCTGGGCCTGCGAGCAGGATTCCGGGACACCCTGGCCGGCTACTACGGTGCCGCGCCGCACCCGGTCGACTTCCGTGGCGCCCCGGAGGCGGCCCGTCAGGAGATCAACACCTGGGTGTCGGACCGGACCAACGCGAAGATCCCGGAGCTGTTGCAGTCCGGCACCGTGAGCCCCGACACCAGCTTGATCCTCACCAACACGACCTACCTCATGGCGGCCTGGCGGTACCCGTTCAAGGCGACCGCCACGGCCGTGGAGCCGTTCACCCGGGATGACGGCAGCGTCGTCGACGTCCCGATGATGCGCGGGCCGTTCGACAGGATGGGCTACCTGGAGGGGGACGGGTGGCGTGCGGTCGACGTGCCTTACGCGGGCGACGCGCTGGCCATGGCCATCGTCATGCCGACCCGGGACGATCTCGCTGCGGTCGAGGCGAATCTAGACGTGACGTGGCTGGGCGCGTTGTTGACCGGGTTCCGGTTCGTCGATGTCCAACTGCGCCTGCCCCGGTGGACGTTCCGCCTGCCGGCCGAGCTGGGTGCCACGCTGAGCAGCCTCGGCATGCCCACGGCGTTCACGTCGCAGGCCGACTTCACCGCCATGAGCACCGAGCCGGCCCTGTACATCGACGACGTGGTACACGAGACGTTCATCGCGGTGGACGAGAAGGGTACCGAGGCCGCAGCCGCGTCGGCCGTCATCATCCCGCCGCCGTCGGTCCCGCACGGGCCGCAGTTCTTCGTCAACCGGCCATTCCTATATGTCATCCACGACCAGCTCACTGGCGTACCGTTGTTCCTCGGCCGGGTCCACGACCCGCTGATCACCGACCCAGCCTGACCGGACCGGGACAAGCCGAGATCTTCGGTTGATCGCACTGTGAGCCGGGAAAGGATCGTAGGATTGCGTGGTGAGGGGATCGCGACAGATCCCTGCCCCTGACCTCGGTCATCGGTCCCATCTTCCAGTGCCTGGACCCAAGAACTCCTAACTCTTCCGCCAGGTGCACCCACGAATCGCGGACCGAGAACGAACAGGATCCCGCACAGCAGCCCGTCAGAGACACTCTCGGACAGAACGAACCTCACGTCCACCGGATACGCCCAACATCATCCGAGCGACCCGGATCACGATCCGGGGCTGAGCCGGCTGTCATCGGGGTATCAGGGTGGAAGAGTTCGGCGACCCACACCGGACGCGATCCAGGCGAACAGGGGTACCGCATGTTTCTGATCTTCGGTCTGCGTACCAAGTCGGAGCGGCTGGGGCTGGTCCCGACGGCCTGCCGGGTCTGCGGGCAGTCCGGCAGCATGCTGCTGGTGCGTGAGACAACCCGGTTCAGCCTCTTCTTCGTACCGCTGTTCCGGGTCCGGACGAAGCACGTGCTCTACTGCACCAACCCGCTCTGCGGCGCGCGTACCGACATCGGAGCGGGCGAGGCGCGCCGGCTGCTTGCCGCAGCGCCGCGCTGACCGGCTACGCGGCGGCCCACCCCGGCCGGCCAGAGCCAGGACGAGGGCCGCGACAGTCCGCGCGGGGCGAGGGACCGGCGACACGTTCCGCACGGGGGGCGGGCGAGGCGATGGGCTTCTTCGCGTTTGACGCGTCGGAAGGTGAGGGCCAACTCGATTCCCGCACCATCACCGGTGCCCGGACTCGTCGCTCGACGCCGGAGCGGAGATCGGCCTGACCGGCTCGCCGCGAATCCGCCTGATTCGCCTCGGCGATTGACCGTTTCGGCCACGCGACGGATCGTCTCTGGGCAGGATGTAACCGGATCAACCGAGGGGGACCGCCCCGTCACGGGAGGTGTCAGGTGGTCGCCGTCCGGATTCCGCCGAGCCTCTTCGGCATCCCCTTCGGCCTCGCCGGCCTGGGCAACACCTGGATGGTGGCCGGACGCGGCGGCGACGTACCGACCTGGATCGGCAACGGCCTGCTGGCGCTCGCCGCGCTGACCTGGCTCGCCGTGGTGGCGGCGTACGCCGGCTACGCGCTGCCCCGGCCGAGTACCCTCGTCGGCGACTCGGTGGATCCGGTCACCGGCCCGTTCGTCTCGCTCGCCGTCATCACGCCCATGTTGCTCGTCGCGCAGGGCGTCGCCCCGCACAACCTGCACGTCGGGCGGATCCTCGTCGACGTGTTCCTGGTCCTCACGCTCCTCTTCGGCGGATGGATAACAGGGCAGTGGATCTACGGCAGGATCGACATCGACCAGATCCACCCCGGCTACTTCCTGCCCACCGTGGCCGGCGGGTTCATCGCCTCGGCCGCCGCCTCCGCGGTCGGGCAGCGCACCCTGGCGGAGATCATGCTCGGGCTCGGCCTCGTCTGCTGGCTGGTCCTCGGCTCGCTGATCCTGAGCCGCCTCTTCGTGCGGCCGCCGCTGCCGACGCCGCTCATACCGACCCTCGCGATCGAGGTGGCCCCCTCCGCCGTGGCCGGGATCGCGCTCTTCGCCCTCAACGGCGGCCGGCTCGACGTCTGGGTGACGCTGGTCTCCGGGTACGGGCTGCTGCTGGTCCTCGCCCAGATCCGTCTGCTTCCGCTCTACCTGCGGCTGCGCTTCGCCCCCAGCTTCTGGGCATTCACGTTCTCCTGGTCGGCGGTGGCGACGGCCGCCCTGCATTGGGTCGCCGAGGGGGAACCCCCGGGTCACCGCGTCTACACGTACCTCGTACTGGCGGCCATCTCGGCCCTGATCGGCGGAATCGCCGTACGGTCGATCGTGGCCGCGGCGCGCGGACGCTTCCTGCCGCCGCCGGCCCCACCGGCGACGCCCTGAGGCGGACCTCATCACCACCCGATCCGGCCGGCCATCCGATTACTCCGGCGCCCGGCTCGCCGAGCCGCCCGGGTGAGAGTACGCAGAGCCGGTTCGAACAACTGCCGTACGAATCCGAACGGATGTCCCGTTCGAGTTCGCCGCAGTGTGCCGAGGACACCCTGATCTGCTGCCGCCGAGCCATGAGCAGAGGCGGCGCCTGTTGCTGGGGCGAGACCACAAGCCAACCGGCAGAAATCTGACAGATGACTCTTGGCGAGCCTGCCGGAAATGATCGGAGGTACCCCGAGAGTAGGAAGCGCAGCGGTTCAAGACACCGTGACATCTCATGCACGATCCATCCAGAAAGGACCACACCATGGTCACGCCCAGAAAGCTCATTGTTCATGCGCTGCTCGCCACCGTCGGGGCGGCAATGTTCCTGGCGGCCGGCTCGACAACCGCCTCGGCGGCTACCGCGCGGAACGGGGTCTGCGAGAGTGGGGAGTTCTGCTACTACTGGGGCTTCAACCGTACGGGCTCACTGTCCGACTTCACGGCCTCGGAAAACAACTACGGAACGACGCAGCCGACCTGCTTCGAATTCAAGTCAGCGGGCACCGGGCGGTACCAGTGCATCAAGAACAACGCGGCGTCGGCCTGGAATCGCAGCAGCGTGACGGTCCGCGTCCACTACAACAGCGACTACGGTGGCCCCTACGACGCCTTCGCACCGGGCGCGGGTCGCAACCTCAACAGCACCCTCCTGCTCGACAACGCCTCGCACAAGTTCCTCTGACCCCTCGTCGGCGAGTCACGGCGGCGGCGAGGATCCCGTCTGCCAGGTAGCCGGGAGGGGACACCCCTCCCGGCTCTCGCGACTCGGGGTGGCAGTTCCCATCACCCGGTCGTCGCCAGCGCTCAACGGACCTTCCGCTTCCGACCCAGTGGGCTACTTCCGGGTCGGGGCCGGTAGGGCCCTGCTCCGACCGCCGGTACCGGGGTGCGCCGGCGACGGACCCTGAAGCTCGACGACCATTGATACGGTCCGTTCCGTGCTCACCACGCCAGCCCTCCTCGGCGTCGACTTCGGCACCTCGCACACCGTCGCCGCAGTACGCATGCCGAGCGGCCGGACCGAGTCGCTGTTGTTCGACGCGTCGCCGCTGCTGCCCTCCGCGGTGTTCGCGCCGGCAACTGGTCAACTGCTGGTGGGGCACGACGCACTCCGCAGTTCCCGGCTCGATCCCGGCCGCTGCGAACCCAATCCGAAGCGCCACATGACCGACGGGACGCTGCTGCTCGGCGATGTCGAGACATCGGTGGAAGAGGCGGTACGGGCGGTACTGTCCCGGGTGGCCCAGACCGCGCGGCGCGCGCTCGGCACCACACCCACCCCGGTGGTGCTGACCCATCCGGCCAGTTGGGGCGCCCAGCGGCGCGCGGTACTGGCGCGGGCTGCGGCCGGCGCTGGGCTGGGCGCGGTCCGGCTGATGGCCGAGCCGGTCGCGGCCGCGTTCTACTTCACCGAGGTGCTCGGCCACCGGGTGGAGCCGGGCGGGACGCTCGTGGTGTACGACCTCGGGGGCGGCACCTTCGACATCAGCGCGGTCCGGCGGCGGTCCGACGGCGGCTGGGAGGTACGCGCTACCGCGGGGTTGGACGACGTGGGTGGAGTGGACATCGACGCCGCGATCGTCGACTGGACGGTGAGCCACGCCGGTGCCGACGCCACCGGGGCGCGGGTCGGCCTCGTCGAAGGGCGTCACCGGCAGCAGGCGCAGCAGGAGGCGCGGGCGGCCAAGGAACAGCTCAGCCGCTTCGTCACGGCGCCGATCGTCCTGCCCGGGCTGGACCGCGAGGTCCATCTCACCCGTACGGAGTTCGACGAGCTGGCCCGGCCGTTACTGGAGCGGACGGCAGTGCTGACCACGTCGACGCTGTTCGCCGGCGGGGTCACCGCCGACCGGCTGGCCGGGGTCTTCCTGGTCGGTGGGTCCAGCCGGATCCCGCTGGTCGCCACCATGCTGCACCGGGCGCTCGGCGTGGCGCCGACGGTCATCGACCAGCCGGAGCTGGTCGTCGCCCACGGCACTCTGCACGCACCGCCGTCCGGCGGACAGGTCCCGGCCGACCCGGCACCACCGGTCCGGGCCCGCCCGACACAGGCCGTCACACCACCGCCAACACCGGCACCCACACCAGCGGCACCCACACCCCCGGCACCCCCGGCACCCACACCAGCGGCACCCACACCCCCGGCACCCCCGGCACCCACACCGACATCGACAGCGGCACCGACGCCGACGAGTGCGGCCGGTCCGCTCGCGCAACGGCCGATCCCGGGCGAGCCGGCCGCGTCACCGCGTCCGGCAGCCGCCGCCTTCGCCGTCGCGGTGCTGCTCGGCGCGGTGGTCGGCGCGGCGATGACCGCCTACCCGGTGCTGGCCGGATACGACGGTCCGATGCCGTACTGGACGGACCGGTACGCCTGGCAGCTCATACCCGTTGCGGGCCTGCTGGCCGGGACCTGGGCTCGCCGCCGTGGAGTCGCGTTCGCGGCGCAGGCGGTCTCCGGTGTCGTCGCCGGGCTCGTCGGGCTCCTGGTGGTACAGGCCGGCCGGAACATCTTCCGCCTGCCGTGGGGCATTCCGGTCGAGTTCTACTACTGGGACCACCATCCTGACGTCTGGTTCCTGACCCTGGTCGGCGGTTGCCTCGTCGCCGGGCTCATTCTCGAAGTGGCCCTCGCCGCGACCGCGCGGCTCGGCAACCGTGGCCTGGCCGTCGCCGCCGTCTCCGCTGCCGGGATGCTGCCGAACCTGCTACTGCTCTGGATCTTCGACTGGGAGTACCGACCGGAGTCCTCCCGGCTGGTGGTCGACACGCTGTTCGCGTACCCCTTCGTGCTGTTGCTGGCCTGGCCCGCCGCGGCGCTCGCCGGGCGTCCGGCCCGGTAGGACTGCCGGTAGGACGGCACCGGGTCGGGGGCTCCGGAGAGCCGGCCGCGCATCGGTGCGGCCCGGGCGAACCGGCGGTGCCATCGCATCCGGCCTGACCGATGGTGTCACTCCCGCCCGGGACTCGTGCAATTTAGACCGGGCCTGGGTCATCGGCATTGTGGTCGCCACCACAATCGCAAGGTCGCGGTTGGAGTGTGCAGCGAGAAATGACGGCGCGGCGGCTCTGCCGTTATCAACCCGCCAAGGACGCACCCTTTACGGAGGCCACCCGGGGTGGTACTGAGGGCTCGCCTCGGCTCGGCGGAATCAGCGGTAGTGGCTATCGAGCGCATGCCGCTGACTCTCCGGTCGATCTTTCGAGCCGACCTATTGTCTGGAATGATCTCCGACCATGGACGCCAAGGGTAACGGGCATGCTGTCGTCATCGGTGCGAGCATTGCCGGTCTGTTGGCCGCGCGCGCTCTGAGCGAAGCCTACGACCGGGTGACCGTCCTGGACCGCGATGACCTGCCGGATCAGCCGACGCCTCGCCGGGGCGTACCTCAGAGCCGCCAACTGCACGTCCTGCTCACCCGGGGGGCGCAGATCCTCGAGGAGTTCTTCCCCGGAGTCACGGACGACCTGGTCGCGGCTGGAGCCCTTCGCCTCGATCCCCAGGTGGAAACCACGTACTATCTCGACGGCCGGGCCATCGCATCGGCACCGTCCGGCTTCTCCGTGCTCGGCGTGACCCGACCGCTGGTGGAGTACCACGTGCGGCAACGCGTGGAGCGGCTCCCGAACGTGGTGGTGCGGCCCGGCGTCGAGGCGGTGGGACTGCTCACCGGCCCGGACGGCGCGGCGGTGACCGGGGTACGGACCACCGGTAGCGACACTCCCGAGCCCGCCGACCTCGTCGTGGACGCCGCAGGCCGTGGGTCACGGGCGCTGGCCTGGCTGCGTGAGGTGGGAGTCGCGGAGCCGGACAGCTCCCGGGTCGATGTCGATGTCGTGTACGTGACGAGAAGTTACCGCTGGGAGCCGGGTCATCTCGACGGACGGCACGGTCTGCTCATCGTCCCGATGCCCGGCACCCCCCGTGGCGGCGCCGCCGTGCACGTGGAGGGCGACCGTTGGGTGGTGGCCCTCTTCGGACTGGCCGGCGACACCCCACCGGTGGACGACGAAGGCATGCTGGCGTTCGCGGAGTCGCTGCCGGTCCCTGATCTGGCCGACCTGCTACGCGAGGCGAAGCCGCTCGACGACCCGGTCAAGATGCGGTACCCGGCGAGCGAACGTTGGCACTTCGAGAAGGCGCGTCGCCGCCCCGACGGCTTCGTCGTGGTGGGTGACGCGCTGTGCAGCTTCAACCCGACCTACGGACAGGGGATGTCCGTCGCGGCGATGGAGGCGCTGATCCTCCGCGACCTGACCCGAGCCGGTACCGCCGGACTGCCGGGTCGGTTCTACCGGGCGGCGGCGAAGGCCATCGACGCGGCGTGGGCGCTCTCGGTCGGCGGTGATCTGAGGTTCCCCGAGATCGCCGGGCACCGCAGCGCAGTCGATCGGATGCTGGCCCGCTATCTGGACCGGTACCGGCTGGCCGCCACCGTAGATCCCACGCTCGCCAGGACGTTCCTCGGAGTCGCGCAGATGTTGGCGCCCGCCACCGCGATGGTGGCACCGGGACACCTCGTCAGGGTGTTCCGGGGAACCCGTCGGGCCCGAGCACGGCGGGCGGTCCAGGCTCCTACCCGTCGCCGCGCCGGGTAGGAGCCCGGACCTGACCGTCGGCGGTGCCGGCCACCCTGTCCGTGCGGTAGCGGTCGGTCCTCCGGCCGCACGTGGCGGCGTGCGGCCGGAGGCGGTGTGGCCCGGCCACACTCGAGGTTCTCGGTGTGGCCGGGCCGCGGTCGGCGTTTTCGGCTCAGCCGCCGCCGACCGGCAGGAGCGTCATGGCATGCCGGACGAGCTGGATC
The DNA here is from genome assembly GCF_036421995.1 of Plantactinospora veratri. Lineage (NCBI taxonomy): Bacteria > Bacillati > Actinomycetota > Actinomycetes > Micromonosporales > Micromonosporaceae > Plantactinospora > Plantactinospora veratri. The sequence continues at coordinate 6,693 of NZ_JAZGQL010000026.1, read as the reverse complement.
AGGGCCTGCTTGCTGGACTCGCGATCCCTCGCGTCGCACCACAGCAGCGGGACGGTCGGCGGGAGTTTCAACGCCGCGCGGATCTCCCGCTCCGTGTAGAGACACTCCCCGAAGAAGCGGTTGACGGCGGCGACGAAGGGAATCTGCCGTCGCTCGAAGTAGTCGATGGCGGGGAAGCTGCTGTTGAGCCTCCTGGTGTCCACCAGCACGATGGCGCCGATCGCACCCTGCGCCAACTCGTCCCACATGAACCAGAACCGGTCCTGTCCAGGCGTGCCGAACAGGTAGAGCACGACTTCGGACGCGATGGTGATGCGCCCGAAGTCCAGCGCGACCGTGGTACGCGTCTTGTTGTCCACGCCGGTGACGTCGTCGACACCGGCGCCGGCCTGGGTCAGAACCTCCTCTGTGGTCAACGGCGCGATCTCGCTGACCGAACCGACGAAGGTGGTTTTGCCGACGCCGAACCCACCGGCCACGACGAGCTTGACCGATCTACGATCCACGTTGCCCAGTCCCTTTTTCATAGTCGTTCGAGGCCGGCGAGTACCGCTTCCAGCAGTCGCATGTCGGTGACCCTCTGCTGCGCCGGAGAGCCGATCTTAAGGAGCCGCTGCTCCACCAGCACGTCGACCATCACCTTGACGATGGTGAGCGGCCGGTGCAGGTGGGCGCCGATCTCGGCCACCGACATCCAGTCCGTGCACTGGTTGATGATGTCCTGCAACTCCGGATCCAACCGGGTGTTGACCGGCACCGCGATGACCTGGGTCGCCAGGTCCAGGTCGCTGTTGCGGGGACGTGTCCGTCCGCGCACCAGGACGTAGAGCGGAACAAGCCCGCTCTCTTCGGCCTCGTCGTCGCCGCCGGTCCAGGACTCAGCCATGGCCTGTGCCTGGGCCACCGGTTGGTCGCATCGGGGCGGGTCGCGTCTCGGTGCTGAGATGCTCGCCGATGCGCGTCACCAGGCGGCCCATCTCGTAGGCGACCGTGCCCATGTCGACGGCCTGGTCGCAGAGTACGGCCAGCCGGGCGTTCTGCCCGGCGGCGGCGACGAACAACGTCTGATTGTCGTATTCGACGATGACCTGCTGTACGTACCCACTGTCGAAGCGTCGGCCCATGCCCGCGGCGACGCTGTACAGCGACGAGGCGCCGGCAGCCAGCAGCTCCGCGCCGTCCTGCGGCAGCGACGCCGATCGCTGGATCGTCAGCCCGTCGGTCGACAGCACCAGGGCGTCGATGACGTTGGGGACCTTCAACAGGTCGTCCAACATCCAGGTCAGGTCCTGTGAGGTCGAGTTGGTCACGCTTTCCTGCCTTGATCGTCATTGGGCTTCTGGATCCCCGCGGCCCGGCCGGCGGCCCACCCTCGTTGGTAGCCGGCGAGCCGGTCCCGAGCCTGCTCGGCCGGGCGCGCGGGCCCGGCCGCCCTCGGTGCGGCGGCGGAGGTGGGGTCGGCGCGCAGTCCGGGCGCGATGTGCTGTTGTGGATCCCGCTGCGGCAGCGGCGGCCGGCTGGCCGCCTGTGGGCCCGGCGAGCCGCCACCGACCCCGCTGGGCACGGGCGGTGCGCCCGGTCCGGCACCGGAACCCGACCGGGCGGTACCGTTCGGCGACGCCGCGACCGGGGCGGGCGCGGGGGACGCGGCGGGACGCGGCTCGCGCCGGGTCACCTTCTCCGGCTTCGGGGCCGCCGGGCCGGCCGTGGCCGGTGACTGGGCGGTCGGCTCGGGACGGTCGGCGGCGTCACCGACGGCGATGACCCGCTTCGGCAGGAGTACGACCGCCAGCAGCCCTCCGTACGCCGAGGGGCGCAGGGTCACCTGGATGCCGTGCCGCTTGGCCAGCTCCGTGACCACGTGCAGACCGATCTGCGCGCCGTCCTTGAGGGCCGTCACGTCCGGTGTGGGTGCGGTCCTGAGCAGCTCGTTGGCCCGGTCCAGGGCGTCGGAGCGCATCCCGACCCCGGAGTCCTCGACCTCCACGGCGAGGCCGTTCGCGACCTCGTTGGCGGTCACCCAGACGGTGGTGCCGGGCGGGCTGAACGCGAGCGCGTTGTCCAGGAGTTCGGAGAGCAGGTGGATGGTGCCGGCGACCGCCTGACCGACGATCGCCACGTCGGGCGCTCCGCGCAGGGTGATGCGCTGGTAGTGCTGTGCCTCCGCGAACGCCGCCAGCAGCACCCGACGGACCGGTACCGGACTCTGGAAGCGTCGGCCGATCTGGCCACCGGCCAGGATGAGGAGGTTTTCCAGGAACCGCCGGGCCTGCGTCAGCTGGTGGTTGATGTCGAACAGCTCACTCAACAGCTTCTCGTCGCCGACCCGGTGCTGAACTCCCTCGATGACCTTCAGGCCCCGTTGCAGCGGCCGCTGCGGACGGCGCGCGACCCCCATCAGCATCGCGGTACTGGCGGCCCGGGTCGTCGCCTCGTCGATCGCCGCAGCCGCCGCGGCCCGCAACGACCTGTTGATGACCTCGGCCAGTTGGCCGATCTCGTCGCTGCCGTAGTCCCGGAACGACAGCTCGGCCTCGGGATCGACCTTTTCGTGCCGGCGCAGCCGCTCCATCATCGCCGGCAGCCGCTGGTCCACCATTGTCGCGGCGTCGTCGCCCAGGTTCGCCAGCCGTACCGGCAGCTCACGCGACTTCCGCCACGCCCAGAGGATCGCGGCGCCCGCGATGGACGCCGCGACCAGGCTCGCCAGCGACGCCATCAGCAACTGGTTGTTGCCGGTGCGCAGGGCCTCTGCGGAGACCTCGTCGGCCTGCTGGACGGTCATCTCGATCAGCCGCTCCGAGACCTGCCCGGTCAGCGCCTCCCAGCGCGACCTGGTGGCGGCGAGGCTGCGGGGGACGCCGTCCTGCCACGCACCGCCCGTGATGATCGCTTGCTCTGCGGCCACCAGATCCCGCCACACGTCGCTGCCCGTGAGCTGCTCAAGGCGCTCACCCGGGCCCGGCCGCAGGTGCGGGGTGACGGTGGTCAGGCCGGCGTGGTACGAGCCGACCAGGCTGACGAACTCCAGATAGTCCTGCTGGCCGAGGGCCCGCGCGCCGAACGCGCCATCCATCCTCGATGCCGCCCGGGACATCAGGTCGCTGGCCCGGAACGCATCGGTGGCCGTGATGCCGCCCTGCGTCGCGGTCACGTCCGGGACGACCCGGGCCTGGGTGTCGAAGAGGGTGGTCGCGGCATCGAGCAGGTTGTTGTAGAAGCTGAAGGCCCGCTGCCCGTCGATCGAACGGGAGTCCACTGTGCTGCGTACGCTCGGCAGCTGGTCGAGGAACTCGGTCAGCGCCTGCCACCGCGTCACGATAGAGTCGGGGGCGTTGCCGAGCGCTTCAGTCGCCACGGCGCGCAGCTCGGAGAGCCGATCGTCGGTCAGTTTCCGCTGGTCGACGAGGGGTTGCAGATCACCGGACCGCTGTGCCAGGTGGGTGATGCTCAGCCGCCGCTCCTGCATGATCGAGGTCAACGCGGAAACTGCCGGGATCGACACGCTCCGAACCGAGTCGGCGACCGCTCTGGTATAGAAGCCCTGGAAGACGAGGTACCCGGACGCCACGAGCCAGAGGACCACGACGACGATGCTGGGGGCGAGCACCAGTCGAATGACGTGCCGCCTGATGGACTTCTGCCCGCCACGGCGTCGAGCCGACGTCGTTGACTGACCACGGGTCTCCGGCCCACCCGCACGGTCGGCCTGTGAATGCGTCAACTTTCATCCAATCATGGCTCAATGGGACCAGCAGGGCGAACGTTACGACCAACGCCGATGCGGGCGCAACCCTGCCTAACGCCTACGAAGGACGGTTGCCCACAGCCGCCCGGACGGACGTGCAAGAGGCTGCGTCAGACCGTCGGCACGTCTCGGCTGGACGGCGCTACGGCTGGACGACCGGACGGCCGGGGCTTCTGCCGGGTACTCCCGGACCGGTGCCGGCGCGACGTGTCGGCGGCCACCATCGGTTCGGTGCCCGGCGACGCTCCAAAGCGGACGGCGGCGTCGGTTTCGCGCCTGCGGGCGGTATCGGAATCGCCCGCCGTGCCGGCCGTTCAGGCGAGGCGCGTCAGTCCGTTTCGGACCCGGACCGCGAGACCGGCCGCAGGGCCACGGGATGCACGGTCACTGCCGGTCCGTGGATCCCGGCGGCAGCGCGGCAGGCGCCTGCGACGGCGCGACGGCCCGGTGTTGCTGCGGCGGCCCCTGCACCTGTGGGCGGCCCGCCATCGGCGGTTGACATCCCGGCGGGAACGGCTGACCGAACATCACGGCCGAGATGAGCACGGTCAGCCAGGGCACCCACGGACCGCGCAGCATCAGCGGCGGTGCGCCCTCGAACTGCATGACCAGCGCCCAGCTGCGCAGATCGGGGTGGATGGAGACCAGCGAGCCCAGGTGGAGGGAGTTCCACTTGTTGTCGATCATCACGAGGAGCCGTTGGTCGGTGACCACCGCCGGCGCCCTGCCCATGAAGCGCCACTGCGGCCTCGCCTGTTCCTCCGCACGTCGCCGCTTCCGCGCGTCGCTGGCGGCACCGACCGCCATTCCCGCCGCGACGAACAGCAGGCCGCCGTGGAATCCGTAACCGCCGGTGGTGTACTCGACGTCCATTCCGTGGAATATGCTGACGTCGACCGTGAGCGCGGCGAACTGTGACTCGCCCGGCCGGGTCATGATGGTCGGCCTGATCGGTCGTGGACGATTGCCTCTGTTCACCATTTCGACCAATGCATTCATCGCGGCCCAGCCGCGTTGGGCCTCGAACGCCTCAGCCTGCGCCCGTTCGCTCGCCGACATCAGAACCTCCGCAGTAGCAGTGCGGAGGAATCGTCGCATCGGCTTGCATGATCAATCCATGGCGTTCGGCCGGTCGCGGAAAGGACCAACCGATCGGCCGGTACGCCGCACCGATCATTGCCGCAGCTGTCCCAGTTCGGTCACGCGAGGGTGGGTTCCGGGTGATTCGATTCCGAACTGGAATCTGGTTCCGGCCCGGGCGCCGGGCATTCATCGTTGTCCCGGGAGGCTGCTCCGCCGGCTTTCCTCGATCACGTCGTCGACGATCTCGGCGAGTCGGTGCACCCCCCGAGTGCTGGCCATCCGGTCGGCGATCCGCCGCGCGGCGTCTCGGTACCGGTGGTCGTCGAGCACGGCGCGGACGGCACGGCGGATGGCGGACGGTGTCGGGGTCTCGGTCCTGAGACGGCGGCCGACACCGGCCCAGGCGACCCGGGCGATGACCTCGGGCTTGTCCTCGTGGCTGCCGGCGGCGACGATCGGCACCCCGTAGCGCAGGGCGTACTGCACACCGCCGTATCCGCCATTCGTCACGTAGACGTCGGTCCTCGGCAGGAGATCGTCGTAGGGCAGGAACTCGGCCGCCCGGGCGTTCGCGGGCAGCGGCGGCAGCGAATCGACCGGGCGTCCACCGGTCGCCACGGCAATCAGCACGTTCTCGTCGGCGAGACCGTCGAGCGCCGGCCCGATGAGTTGTCCGTAGTCGCTGTTCGCGATCGTGCCCTGGGTGAGGTGGACGACGGGGCGCGCGCCGTCCAGCTCCGGCCACCAGGGCGGAAGCGGCGCCCGCGACCCGGAGGCGGAGATCGGTCCGGTGAAGTGCAGGGTGGCGGGGGCGTCGGACCGGGGGTACTCGAACTCGGGCACGGTGAACTGCACGATCGCCTCGGCGTGGCGCGGCCAGTCGAGCACCGGGAACGGGATCGAACGCCCGTGCAACCGCTGGAAGATCTGCTCGGCGATCCGTTCGAACGGCGGGAACACGACCCTGCGGGTCACGGTGGCCAGGGTGGCGTCGCGGAGTCGGCCCAGCGGGCCGCGCAGCGGGGTGAGCCCGGTGCCGAACGGCGCGGTGTCACGGCTGGAGATCATCAGTGGACAGATGCCGCACATCACGACCGGCGGCCGTACGCCGAGGGGGTGGCCGAGCAGGAACGCCCCGCCCACGAAGGCCGGGTCGGCCAGCACCGCGTCGGCTGGCTCGGCGGCGTGCGCCGCCATCACGGCGTCGTGCTGGGGCAACCCGGGGCGTACGAAGATGTGCTCGATGTCGTGGGCGAGCGCCTTGGTGCCCCGCAGGGCGGCGCGCTCGGGAAAGGTTTCGTTCCAGTCCTGCCGGTCGTCGAAGTCGGCCTCGGCCGGCAGTGGCAGGTGGGTGGCGCCGGTGGCCTGGACGGTCTCGGCGAATCTGGCTCCGGTGATGAACCGGACCCGGTCTCCCCGCCCGGCGAAGTGCCGCGCGACCGCGAGCAGCGGTGTGACGTGCCCGTGGATGGGCATCGTGGCGATGATGATCGACGCCATGGCGGCACCCCGCTCTGGGCTCCAGGGTGGAGGATACTATTGGGAACCATGGAGCAGTATTCATCTTCATGGCGTGGTAGTCAATATGACGGCTGCTGACGGCCGTACCCGTACCTACCGGTCGGAGCTACGGGATCGGCAGGCGGCGGAGACTAGGCGGCGCGTCGTCGAGGCCGCCATCGAGGTGTTCGGTCAGCACGGCTACCAGGCCGCCACCTTCGCGCAGATCGCGAGGCGGGCCGGCGTCTCCGTCGAGACGGTGCGCAGGCACGGTCCGAAGGCGGCGATCATGTGGGCCGCGGTCGAGGGGGGGGGGGCGCGGTGTGTAAGGCGGGCCCCCCCCCTGACCCCCCCCCCCCCGG